>NZ_FNOA01000017.1:0-144559 GCF_900106885.1 Pseudomonas sp. NFACC14 | reverse complement strand
ATGTCGCCTGACATTCCGCTATCGCGAGCAAGCTCGCTCCCACATTATTTAAAGCTTCAGCTCAGCCCCAGCTCCCGCCAGATCCGCAATACCTGCCGACGTTCATCCACGAACTGGTCGCCTGCGATCACCCCGGCATCTTTCTGCAAGGCCTGGCGGTGGGCGGCGGAGCGGTAGGCCTTGTAGGCTTCGCGCAACAGCGTGGCATCTTCGGCCGGCATCAACCCGAGCTCTTGCAACCCGTCCAGGATGCGGATGTTATCGGTATAGCGCACCAGCGATGGATGCTCTTGGGACCACGCCAGGGCCGCGTATTGCACCATAAATTCAATATCGACGATACCTCCGGCATCCTGCTTGAGGTCGAAGGGCGCCGTGGCCTCGAAGGCATTCGTCGCGGTCCCGGCGGCGGTGGCCTTGCTGCCAAGGTTGTCGCGCATCTTGGCACGCATCTCGCTGACTTCCTGGCGCAGCGTCGGCAAGTCACGCTTGCGTCCCAGTACCTGGACGCGGACCTTCTCGAACGCTTGGCCCACATCCTGGCTGCCCACCAGCACACGGGCTCGCACCAGCGCCTGATGCTCCCAGGTCCAGGCTTCGTTCTCCTGGTAACGGGCAAACGCCCCGAGGGAGCTGACCAGCAGCCCCGACGCCCCGGAAGGCCGCAGGCGCATGTCCACTTCATACAACTGCCCGGAGTTGGTCTGGGCCGTCAGCAGGTGAATGATCCGCTGACCGAGCCGGGTGAAGAACTGCGCGCCGTCGATGGGTTTCGGACCGTCGGTTTCCGCCTGCGGGTCGCCATCGTGGATGAACACCAGGTCAAGGTCAGAACCATGCCCCAATTCCAGGCCGCCGACTTTCCCATAACCGACAATAATGAAGCCCGGATCGCACAGGCTGCCGTCGGTGCGCAATGGCACGCCGTGCTTGGCGGCCGTCTGGCGCCAGGCCAGGGCCAGCACTTGCTCGAGAATCGCCTCGGCCAGCCAGGTCAGATAGTCGCTGACCTTCATCAGCGGCAGGCTGCCGGCGATTTCCGACGCCGCCACCCGCAGGCGGTGCGCCAGCTTGAAATGCCGCAACGCCTCCATTTGCTGCTCCAGGTCATCCTCGGGAATGCGTGTCAGGCGCTCACGCAACTCCGCGGCCAACTCCGGCGCCAGGGGTGGCTTGAACAGCCGACCCTCGTTGAGCAACTCATCGAGCAGCAACGGGAAACGGGTGATTTGCTCAGCAATCCACGGGCTCGCCGCGCACAGCGTCAGCAAGCGCCGCAGGGCGCCGGGGTTTTCCGTCAACAACACCAGGTAGGCCGAACGACGGGCCACGGCTTCCACCAAGGGCAGCACTCGCTCCAGCACCAGGTCCGGATCGGCATGCTCCACGGCCTGGGCCAGCAAGCGTGGAATGAACGCATCCAGGCGCTCGCGCCCCAAGCGCTGCATGGCGCGCAATTGCGGGCTGCCGCGCAGGGCGGCCAGGGCCTTGAGGGCTTTGGGCGCATCGGCGAAGCCGCCCTCCTCCAACTGACGGCACGCCGCCCCTTCATCCTGGCTGTCTTCCCACAACGGCAACCATTCGCCGCCCACCACCACTTCGCTTTCGCCGCCCTCGTCTTCATCCGGGTCGGCGATGACCTGGCCGAAATGCCAGGCCACGCGTCCGCGCCAATACATCAACTGCTCATGAAAGGCCGACCAGTCGGCGAACCCCAGCATGAATGCAATGCGTGCCTGATCCTGTGGGCTGTCCGGGAGCATCTGGGTCTGGCGGTCGGCGATGGCCTGGATCGCATGTTCGGTGTAACGCAGGAACTCATAGCCCTCGCGCAGCTCGTCGATCACCTTGGCCGGCAGGTAGCCCTGGCCCTCCAGGGTGCTCAACACTTTGAGCAACGGACGCTGCTGCAAACTCAAGTCCCGACCGCCATGGATCAGTTGGAACGCCTGGGCAATGAACTCCACCTCGCGAATGCCGCCCGAGCCCAGCTTGATGTTGTCGGCCATGCCCTTGCGCCGCACCTCCTGCTGGATCAGTTGCTTCATGGTGCGCAGCGCTTCGATGGCGGAAAAATCCAGGTAACGGCGATAGACGAACGGGCGCAGCATGTCGAGTAACTGGGCACCGGCCACCTGGTCGCCCGCCACCACCCGCGCCTTGATCATGGCGTAGCGCTCCCAGTCGCGCCCCTGATCCTGGTAATACTGCTCCAAGGCATTGAAGCTCAGCACCAGCGCCCCGGCCGAGCCGTAGGGGCGCAGGCGCATGTCGACGCGGAACACGAAGCCGTCGACGGTCATCGGGTCCAGGGCCTTGATCAGGCGCTGGCCAACACGGATGAAGAACTCCTGGTTATCCAGCGGCCGCTTGACGCCCACGGTTTCGCCGCCCTCGGGGTAGGCGAAGATCAGGTCGATGTCCGACGACAGGTTCAGTTCCACGGCACCCAGCTTGCCCATGCCCAGGATGACCATCTGCTGCGGCTCGCCGCTGCGCCGTCCGGTGGGCGTACCGAATTGCTGGCTGAGGCGTTGGTACAACCAGTGGTAAGCCTGGTCGATGCAGGTGTCGGCCATGTCCGAAAGATCGCGACAGGTCTGGACCAGATCGGCCTGACGGTTCAGGTCGCGCCAGATGATCCGTACCTGTTGGCGGGTACGCTGGCGGCGCAGGACGCGGCCCAGTTCGTCTTCGGTTTCGGCGGCCTGCACGGCGGCGATCTGCGCGCGCATTTCACCGGGCGCCAGGCTGCGGTCCAGCTCGCCGCTGCGTACCAGCTCCAGCAGCATCGCCGGGTCACGGACACTCTGCTCGATGACAAAGTCGCTGGCGGCGGCAATACGGTTGAACGCTTCCCAGCGTTGCGGGGTCCAGGCCGACAGCCCCCGATCGTCGTCGAGGGAGGCGACCGCCGCACGGAACGACTGCTCGGCACGACTGACCAATGACTGGAGAATGGCCGGTACCATTTCCGGTATCGGGGCAAGCGAGGGCAGGCTCATGGTCTATCCTTGATCGGCGCGGGAGAAGCTGGATGTAGTGTTTTTCCAGAAGACACTACCTGATCGACTGTCGAACAAAGATGATAAATAGCTGAAAATCTGATTTTATTGGCAGCCGGCATCAAGTTTTTACCTGTTCGAGTTGGCTAAAGACCAACAGTAACGATTATTCTCACAAAGAAATGAGGGGCCATACGCCGCTCATGTGTAGTTTCACTACTCGTCTATACATTCGAAAGGCTGAAACGGCCGACGATTTGTAGTAAAACTACACGCCGCCGAAACAACCTTCGGCAATCCAAGAATTTATACCGTCTGCCCACAAGGCCAGTCGCAAACTCAGGCAACCGATTCTGGTAGCCTTTCCGCCCTGGAGCAAGCCATGCAAGACCTCGATCCCGTCGAAACCCAGGAATGGCTGGACGCCCTGGAATCGGTTCTCGACAAAGAAGGCGAAGACCGTGCTCATTATCTGATGACCCGTATGGGCGAACTCGCGACCCGCAGCGGCTCGCAACTGCCCTACGCCATCACCACGCCGTACCGCAACACGATCCCCGTTACCCACGAAGCACGCATGCCTGGCGACCTGTTCATGGAACGCCGCATTCGCTCGCTGGTACGCTGGAACGCGTTGGCCATGGTCATGCGTACCAACCTGAAAGATTCTGACCTGGGCGGTCACATCTCCAGCTTCGCCTCCAGCGCGACGCTGTATGACATCGGCTTCAACTACTTCTTCCAGGCCCCGACCGACGAACACGGTGGCGACCTGATCTACTTCCAGGGTCACGCATCGCCAGGCGTCTACGCCCGTGCGTTCATGGAAGGCCGCATCACCGAAGACCAGATGAACAACTTCCGCCAGGAAGTGGACGGCAACGGCCTGTCCTCGTACCCGCACCCTTGGCTGATGCCGGACTTCTGGCAGTTCCCGACCGTGTCCATGGGTCTGGGCCCGATCCAGGCGATCTACCAGGCGCGCTTCATGAAGTACCTGGAAGCCCGCGGTTTCATCCAGCCAGGCAAGCAGAAAGTCTGGTGCTTCATGGGCGACGGCGAGTGCGACGAGCCGGAATCCCTGGGCGCGATCTCCCTGGCCGGCCGCGAGAAGCTGGACAACCTGATCTTCGTCATCAACTGCAACCTGCAGCGCCTCGACGGCCCGGTTCGCGGCAACGCCAAGATCATCCAGGAACTCGAAGGCGTGTTCCGTGGTGCCCAGTGGAACGTCAACAAAGTCATCTGGGGCCGCTTCTGGGACCCACTGCTGGCCAAGGACGTCGACGGCATCCTGCAACGCCGCATGGACGAAGTCATCGACGGCGAGTACCAGAACTACAAGGCCAAGGACGGCGCGTTCGTCCGCGAGCACTTCTTCAACTCGCCTGAACTCAAGGCCATGGTTGCCGATCTGTCCGACGACGAGATCTGGAAGCTCAACCGCGGCGGCCACGACCCGTACAAGGTCTACGCGGCGTACCACCAGGCGGTCAATCACAAAGAACAGCCGACCGTCATCCTGGCCAAGACCATCAAGGGTTATGGCACCGGTGCCGGCGAAGCGAAGAACACTGCGCACAACACCAAGAAAGTCGATGTCGAGAGCCTGAAGTTGTTCCGCGACCGCTTCGACATTCCGGTCAAGGACAGCGAGCTGGAAAACCTGCCGTTCTTCAAGCCCGAAGAAGGCAGCGCCGAAGCCCGTTACCTGGCCGAGCGCCGTGCCGCACTGGGCGGTTTCGTGCCCCAGCGTCGCGCCAAGAGCTTCAGCGTCCCGACCCCGCCACTGGAGACCCTCAAGGCGATCCTGGACGGCTCGGGCGACCGTGAAATCTCCACCACCATGGCCTTCGTGCGAATCCTCGCGCAACTGGTCAAGGACAAGGAAATCGGCCAGCGCATCGTCCCGATCATCCCGGACGAAGCCCGTACCTTCGGTATGGAAGGCATGTTCCGTCAGTTGGGCATCTACTCGTCCGTCGGCCAGCTCTACGAGCCAGTCGATAAAGACCAGGTGATGTTCTACCGCGAAGACAAGAAGGGCCAGATCCTCGAAGAAGGCATCAACGAAGCGGGCGCCATGAGCTCCTTCATTGCCGCCGGTACTTCGTACTCCAGCCACAACCAGCCGATGCTGCCGTTCTACATCTTCTACTCGATGTTCGGTTTCCAGCGCATCGGCGACCTGGCCTGGGCCGCTGGCGACAGCCGTACCCGTGGCTTCCTGATCGGCGGCACCGCCGGCCGCACCACGCTGAACGGTGAAGGCCTGCAGCACGAAGACGGCCACAGCCACATGCTGGCCGGGACCATCCCGAACTGCCGCACCTACGATCCGACCTACGGCTACGAGCTGGCGGTGATCATCCAGGACGGCATGAAGAAGATGACTGAAGAGCAACAGGACGTCTTCTACTACATCACCGTGATGAACGAGTCCTACCAGCAGCCAGCCATGCCGGCCGGTGTCGAGGCAGGCATCGTCAAGGGCATGTACCTGCTCGAGGAAGACACCCGCGAAGCGGCGCACCACGTCCAGTTGATGGGCTCGGGCACCATCCTGCGCGAAGTGCGCGAGGCCGCGAAGATCCTGCGCGAAGAGTTCAACGTCGGCGCCGACGTCTGGAGCGTCACCAGTTTCAACGAACTGCGTCGCGACGGCCTGGCCGTAGAGCGCAGCAACCGCCTGCACCCTGGCCAGAAGCCAAAGCTGAGCTACGTCGAAGAGTGCCTGAACGGCCGCAAAGGTCCGGTCATCGCCTCTACCGACTACATGAAGCTGTTCGCCGAGCAGATCCGCCAGTGGGTTCCTTCCAAGGAATTCAAAGTGCTGGGCACCGACGGTTTCGGCCGTAGCGACAGCCGCAAGAAGCTGCGTCACTTCTTCGAAGTCGACCGTAAGTTCGTTGTGTTGGCAGCCCTGGAAGCCCTGGCTGACCGTGGCGATATCGAACCTAAAGTGGTGGCCGAAGCCATCGCCAAGTTCGGCATCGATCCGGAAAAACGCAACCCACTGGACTGCTGAGGAGAATTTTCGTGAGCGAACTCATTCGCGTACCTGACATCGGCAGCGGTGAAGGTGAAGTAATTGAACTGTTTGTGAAGGTCGGCGACCGTATCGAAGCCGACCAGAGCATCCTGACGCTTGAATCGGACAAGGCGAGCATGGAAGTGCCTGCGCCGAAGGCCGGTGTCATCAAGAGCCTGAAAGTGAAGCTGGGCGACCGCCTGAAAGAAGGCGACGAACTGCTGGAGCTGGAAGTCGAGGGCGCCGCTGCGGCGCCTGAAGCGGCCGCTCCCGCTGCGGCCCCGGCCGCGGCTGAAAAGCCTGCCGCCGCACCAGCTGCCGAAGCGGCTCCCGCTCCGGCAGCCGCCCCTGCCGCGGCCACGGTCCAGGACATTCATGTCCCGGACATCGGTTCGTCGGGCAAGGCCAAGATCATCGAAGTACTGGTCAAGGTCGGCGACACCGTCGAAGCCGACCAGTCGCTGATCACCCTGGAATCCGACAAGGCGAGCATGGAAATCCCGTCGCCGGCCGCCGGTGTGGTGGAAAGCGTCGAGATCAAGCTGGAAGACGAAGTCGGCACCGGCGACCTGATCCTGAAACTGAAAGTGGCGGGTGCCTCGGCACCAGCCGCGCCAGCCCCGGCCGCTGCACCTGCCGCCAAGGCTGAAGCAGCTCCAGCGCCAGCCGCCGCGCCTGCCGCCAAGGCCGAAGCAGCGCCTGCCCCTGTCGCCGCCGCGCCTGCGCCAAGCGGTGCCAAGGTGCACGCCGGCCCGGCGGTGCGTCAGCTGGCCCGTGAATTCGGTGTCGAGCTGTCGGCCGTTGGCCCAAGCGGCCCGCACGGTCGTGTGCTCAAGGAAGACGTGCAAGCCTACGTCAAGGCCATGATGCAGAAGGCCAAGAACGCACCGGCCGAAGGCGCCACCGGCGGCGCGGGCATCCCGCCGATCCCGGCGGTGGACTTCAGCCGCTTCGGTGAAACCGAAGAAGTGGCCATGACTCGCCTGATGCAGATCGGCGCGTCGAGCCTGCACCGCAGCTGGCTGAACATTCCCCACGTGACTCAGTTCGATCAGGCCGACATCACCGAGCTGGAAGCTTTCCGCGTCGCGCAGAAAGCCGTGGCGGAAAAAGCCGGCGTGAAGCTGACCGTGCTGCCACTGTTGCTCAAGGCCTGTGCGCACCTGCTCAAGGAACTGCCGGACTTCAACAGCTCCCTGGCCCCAAGCGGCAAGGCTGTGATCCGCAAGAAATACGTGCACATCGGCTTTGCCGTCGACACTCCGGAAGGCCTGCTGGTACCGGTCATCCGCAACGTCGACCAGAAGAGCTTGCTGCAACTGGCTGGCGAAGCCGCTGCCCTGGCCGAAAAAGCCCGGAACAAGAAGCTCACCGCCGACGACATGCAGGGCGCCTGCTTCACCATCTCCAGCCTCGGCCACATTGGCGGCACCGGCTTCACGCCGATCGTCAACGCGCCGGAAGTGGCGATCCTGGGTGTTTCCAAGGCCACCATCCAGCCGGTCTGGGACGGCAAGGCCTTCCAGCCGAAGCTGATGCTGCCACTGTCGCTGTCCTACGATCACCGTGTGATCAACGGCGCCGCCGCTGCACGCTTCACCAAGCGCTTGAGCGACTTGCTGGGCGACATCCGCACCATCCTGCTGTAACGCCGGGCGGCCCTCCCTTGGGGAGGGCCATTCGGAGCACCGTTTTCCGAGCGCCACGCTCGTACCTCAACCCCGTCCGTTTGGCGGGGCTTTTTTTGCCTGGAATTCAGCCATGTGCATGGATATGGGATGTGGCGCCTCATCGCGAGCAAGCTCGCTCCCACAGTGGATTTGCGGTGCTCCTGTGGGAGCGAGCTTGCTCGCGATAGCGGTATTTCCTACTCCGCAAGTTTTAAATGACTACACCCCCTGTTAGTCATTGCCCACGACTTGCGCCCCCTTCCCCGTCGATATTTATGGCGCGCCGGGCTTTAGCATCAACACCAGGGCCACTTGATGCTTGCACCCACCGACTAAAACTTCGAATGGATTCGAATATGTTCAAACCTACCGTCGGCCCCATTGTCGGGCACACGACCACTGACCACGCCCGGATATTCCTGCGGGGCGATCACGGCAACAACCGGGTATTCGCCGGTATCCGACACCGGCGCCGAGGAGACACACGCTGGTCAAAAGGGCACTTTGTCCAATTGAAGGCCTACCGCGACATGTCCGATGTGATCGTGTTGAAAGACCTTGAACCCGACACCGCCTACGAATACCAGGCCGGCTGGCTCAGCCCCTTGAGCCCGACCCATACCGTGGAAACCATCCAGGAACTGCCACTGCAATGGCCTCGGCACACCTATTGCTTGCACACGCCGGCCGACAAACCCGATGCGCCACGGGCTTATATCGTGGGCTCGTGTCGCTACTTGCGAATCACCGCCGGTACCCCGCTGTTCCCCAGCCTTGGGGATCGCACCTTTGCCGGCATCAATCGCATCGTCGAACAGGCCGACCCGCCGATCAGCGCGGTGTTGATGACCGGAGACCAGGTTTATCTCGATGACTTGAATATCATCGGCCCGGACCGGACCTATAAGCGCATCCTCCTCAGATACCGAACGGTATTTAGCCAGCCGCACATCAGCAAGCTGATGTCTGGCACGCCGACCTACATGATCCTCGACGACCACGAAATCGAAGACAACTGGCCCGCCAGGAAAACCGGCCACGACGACGTCCTGTATGCCAATGCCATGAGCGCCTACGGGCTTTACCAGGCCAGCCATGGGCCCGCCCATGAACTGTCGAGCGACGGAACATTGAACAAGTCGCTGACCCGCTACTGGTACACCTTTGCCCATGGCGATATCCACTGGTTCGTCACCGACAGCCGGACGCAACGCAATCTGTCGGCGGACGATCGGCGCATCCTCGACGCGGACCAGGAACAAGCCCTGCTCGAATGGCTCGTCAGCAGCCCCGCCCGGGTCAAGCTCGTCGTCACCAGCGTGATGTTTTTCCCTGACCGCCAGCGCAATGACGGCGATGCCTGGCAGGCCTTCCCGGAACAACGCCTGCGCCTGCTGGAAACCATCCGCCGCCATCGGATCAAAAACGTGGTATTCATCTCGGGTGACGTCCACGGCTCCATGACCAGCCGCCTGCGTCACACTCAGGATCCTGATTTCGAGGTCAACACCGTCGTTTCCTCGCCGTTCTACAACAGCAAATTGCTGCCTTTTGCAAAAGCCGCGGATTTTATTTTCCACAGGCCCATGGCCCGCACGGACGGCGGTGAGTACCGCTATGAACTGACCAGCGAAGTGGTGAGCCAGGACAACTTCGCCCGCCTGCAGGTCACGGCACAGAGCCTTCACGTTACATTCCACGACCGTAACGGCGAGCCCTTGCAGACACTCGATATCGCGCTGCGATGAACTTCCATGCCCTCTGATCGGCTGGCGACTGGAGAAATCCCTTTGTCGGCCGATAAAAGGTTTATAGCACTTGGCCTTCATCTCTCTTGTCAGCCAGTGCCGCAATGATGCAACCTTGCGCCAATCCGTAATAACGAGGGCGTCAGCCCGGCGCGATCAGCATTTTCGAAGCGAGTTTCCCCATGAAAAGCCAACCCGATGCCGCCAGCCGTATGGCGGCCGAGGTAGTGACGCAGTTACCGGTGCCCGCGCGGCTCGGTATGCTGCGTTTCGAACGGCTGAATGAAGCTAGCTGGGCGCTGTTGTTTCTCGATCCCAATTGCGAGCGACACTTCGGCCTGCCGGCGGTAGAACTGTGCTCGCTGGTCAGCTCGCCCTACGCCAGCCTGATGGAACCCGAAGCGCGCTATCAATTGCACGACGCCATCCAGCAGCAACTGGCCCAGGCCGCGCATTACCAGATTCGCTACACACTCCACACCGCCAAGGGCCCGATGAATGTGCTGGAGACGGGCGAAGCCTACAGACAGCACAATCGTCATCTGCTGCGCGGTTACCTGCTGGTGGTGGACAATTTGCTGCAAAGCGAACCCTCCCTGCCGGCCCTGGACCTGGAAACCCAGAACTCGCGCCTGCAGATCGCCCTGGAACTGAACCAGCGCGCCCAGCAAGAGCAGCTCCAGCACCTGGACCGGGTACGCGCCCAACAAGACCTCATCCTGCTATTGACCCGCCAACGCTACAGCGCCAACAACTCCCTGCTCGAAGCGGCCGAACTCATCACCCGCAGCGCCTGCGACATCTACCAGATCGACTGCGCCAGTATCTGGAACCTGGACGACGGCAAACTGGTGCCGATTTCCGCCTACAACCGCGCTTCCCAGGAATACTTCCTGCCGGCGGTCATCGACGTCAACGAGTTTCCCGACTACATGGAAGCGCTGCAGACCTGTCGCGCCATCGACGCCCACAATGCGATGCGCGACCCGCGCACCCGGGAAATGGCCGAGAACCTGCGTGCCCGTGACGTCAACGCCATCCTCGACGCCAGCGTGCGCATCGACGGCCAAGTGGTGGGCGTGCTGTGCCTGGAACAAGTGGGGGCCACCCGCGCCTGGCAGTCGGATGAGATCGCCTTCGCCGGGGAACTGGCGGACCAGTTCGCCCAGGTCATCAACAACCACAACCGCCGTACCGCCACCAGCGCCCTGCACCTGTTCCAGCGCGCCGTGGAGCAAAGCGCCAACGCGTTCCTGCTGGTCAATTGCGACGGTGTGGTGGAGTACGTCAACCCAAGCTTCACCGCCATCACCCAGTACACCACCGAGGAAGTCCACGGCCAACGCCTCTCGGAACTGCCGGCCCTGGAGAACCTCAGCGAGCTGCTGTTCGACGCGCCCTCGGCGCTGGCCCAGAGCAACAGTTGGCAGGGCGAGTTCAAGAGCCGGCGCAAGAACCTGGAACCCTACTGGGGCCAGCTGTCGATTTCCAAGGTCTACGGCGACAACCGCGAGCTGACCCACTACATCGGCATCTACGAAGACATCACCCAGACCAAACTGGCCCAGCAGCGCATCGAGCGCCTGGCCTACACCGACAACCTGACCAACCTGGGCAACCGCCCGGCGTTCATTCGCAACCTCGATGAGCGCTTCGCCCGGGACAGCGACTCGCCCATCAGCCTGCTGCTGGTGGACATCGACAACTTCAAGCGCATCAACGACAGCCTCGGTCACCAGACCGGTGACAAGCTGCTGATCAGCCTGGCCCGGCGCCTGCGCAACAGCCTGAGCCCCAGCGGCAGCCTGGCGCGCTTCGCCAGCAACGAGTTCGCCGTGCTGCTGGACGACACGAGCCTGGAGGCCGGGCAGCAGATCGCCAGCCAATTGCTGATGACCCTCGACAAACCGATGTTCGTCGATAACCAGTTGATCAGCGTGACCGGCTCCGTAGGCCTGGCCTGCGCGCCGCTGCACGGCCGTGATCCGCAGACCCTGATGCGCAACGCAGGTCTTGCCCTGCACAAGGCCAAGGCCAACGGCAAGCAT
This sequence comes from Pseudomonas sp. NFACC14, assembly GCF_900106885.1. Taxonomy (NCBI): domain Bacteria; kingdom Pseudomonadati; phylum Pseudomonadota; class Gammaproteobacteria; order Pseudomonadales; family Pseudomonadaceae; genus Pseudomonas; species Pseudomonas sp. NFACC14. Next base: position 133,057 of record NZ_FNOA01000017.1, on the reverse strand, counting down.
CAGGTCCAGGTGTTCACCGAGGCGCTGAATGCCGAGGCCAGCTACAAGCTGTTCGTCGAGAACAACCTGCGTCGCGCCCTGACCCAGAACGAACTGGACGTGTTCTACCAACCCAAGTTGTGCCTGCGCAGCGGCCGGCTGCTGGGCATGGAGGCGCTGCTGCGCTGGAACCATCCGGAAAAGGGCATGATCCGCCCGGACCAGTTCATCAGCGTGGCCGAAGAAACCGGCCTGATCATCCCCATCGGCAAATGGATCGCCCGCCAGGCCTGCCGGATGAGCAAACAGCTGACCGCGGCCGGCCTGGGCAACCTGCAAGTGGCGATCAACCTGTCGCCCAAGCAGTTCTCCGACCCGGACCTGGTCGCCTCCATCGCCAGCATCCTCAAGGAAGAACAACTGCCGGCCCGCCTGCTGGAACTGGAGTTGACCGAAGGCCTGCTGCTGGAGGCCACCGAAGATACCCACTTGCAGCTCGACCAGCTCAAGCGCCTGGGGCTGACCCTGGCCATGGACGACTTTGGCACCGGGTATTCGTCCCTGAGCTACCTGAAAAAATTCCCGATCGACATCATCAAGATCGATCGCAGCTTCATCCATGAGATCCCGGACAACCAGGACGACATGGAAATCACCTCGGCGGTGATCGCCATGGCTCACAACCTGAAACTCAAGGTCGTGGCCGAAGGCATCGAAACCGCCCAGCAACTGACGTTCCTGCGGCGTCACCGCTGCGACGTCGGCCAGGGCTACCTGTTCGACCGGCCAATCCCCGGCGCGGAGCTGATCGAAAAGCTCAGGCGCTACCCGCGCGGGCCTCTGGTCTGACAGCTGCGTATAGCTTGCGGCGGCTTTTCTGAGGCACACTGACGGTCTATTTCGCTCAATTCAATCTGACTGAGAGGACTGATAATGGTCTTGCGCTCGGAAATCCTGGTGAATAAAAACGTGCTTCCTACTCAAGAACAAGCCCTGCCTGGCCGTGAAACCCCGATGACCGTGCCGGACAAACACTTCGTCCTCGACGCGCCCCTGCTGGGCCCGTTCGCCATGGACGTGGATTTCGCGATCTTCGGCCTCGGCTGCTTCTGGGGCGCGGAACGCAAGTTCTGGCAGCGCGAAGGCGTGGTCAGTACCGCGGTGGGTTACGCCGGTGGTTTCACACCGAACCCGACGTACGAAGAAGTCTGCTCGGGCCTTACCGGCCACAGCGAAGTGGTGCTGGTGGTCTACGAACCCGCGAAAGTCAGCTATGAACAGCTTCTGAAGATGTTCTGGGAACTGCACAACCCGACCCAGGGCATGCGCCAGGGGAACGACATCGGCACCCAGTACCGTTCGGTGATCTATACCACCAACCCGGCCCAACTGGCGGCGGCCGAACACAGCAAGCAAGTCTTCCAGGCCGAGTTGACCAAGGCCGGCAAAGGCACCATCACCACCGAAATCGAAGAAGCACCGACGTTCTACTTCGCCGAGGCCTATCACCAACAGTACCTGGCGAAGAACCCGGAAGGCTATTGCGGGATTGGCGGGACCGGCGTGACCTGCCCGATCTGACTGAAAGCCTGCTCGCGATAGCGGTGGGCCTGGGGCGGTGATGTTGAATGTGCCGCCGTCATCGCGAGCAAGCTCGCTCCCACAGGTGCGTACACCTGGACCCCATGTGGGAGCGAGCTTGCTCGCGATAGCGCCCTCCCGGACGCCAGCAAGACATCACTCAGCGATCAACCAATCCATCTGCCACCCGCCCTGGGTCTGCCCCAGCTTTTTCGACAGCCATGGCAGCAGCTCACGCAACTCTTCTTCCAGCCCCCACGGCGGATTGGCAATCGCCAGGCCGGAGCCATTCAGGCTGTTGGGCGTCGCCAGTGGGTGCACCAGCAGCTCCACGCGCAACAGCTTCGGCGCTCCCGTGCCGGCCAGATCCTGGTAGAAGCGGCGCAACATCCGCTGGTCCTTCACCGGGTACCAGATCGCCGCCACCGTCTGGCGCATCCGGCCAATGGCCTCCTTGAGCGAGGCGGCGCAGCGCTGCATCTCGTCAAGCTGCTCGAAGGGCGGATCGATCAGCATCAAGGCACGCTTTTCGGCCACCGGCAGCAACGCCCGCGGTACATGCCAGCCTTCACCCAGGTGCACCGCCACGCGACGGTCGCCTTTCATGTTGTCCTTGAGCAACACGCCGTCTTCAGGGTGCTTTTCGTTGAGCAGCACACGGTCCTGGGGCCGAGTCAGGCGCCGCGCCAGTTCCGGCGAACCCGGGTAGTAGCGCAGTTGCCCGTCCGGGTTCATCTCGTGCAGCACCTTCATGTAATCGGCAGTCAATGGCGGCAGGTCGCCCTCGCCCCACAACCGCGCAATGCCTTCCAGGTACTCACCGGTACGGTTGGCCTGGTCACCCTGCAAGTCGTACAGCCCGATGCCCGCGTGGGTGTCGAGGTAGGCGAAGGGCTGTTCCTTGCGCGACATCAGCGCGATGAGGCGGGTCAAGGTCAGGTGTTTGAACACGTCGGCGTGATTGCCGGCGTGGAAGGCGTGGCGATAATTCATGGCGGCTCCTGCGAAGGGCGACGAGTTTACCTTGAAGCGCGTCGAACGTCAGGGGTTGGCAGCCCGGCGGACACGCCACGATCAGCCCAGCTCCCGCAGCAAGTACGCCTGCAAGGGCGCCTTTGGCGCGACAACCGGCTTCGATCGCTCAAGAAAGTGAGCAATCTTGCGCCGCAGGATGCGGTGGTCGACGCGCTCGTACAGAGACGGATGCTCTTGGCCAAGCCACGTGAGCAAGTTATCCACCAGACAATTCGTCGGGGCCTCGGTCATGGCGTCCAGCAGCGCCACCGGCACTTCCCACCAAGGAAACATCCGCGCCGGCCGCTGGAGGTTTCCCACCAACTCAAGGGATTGACCGTTGATCAGGCAACGATTGATGACCGGCAGGAGTTCCCCGGCATCCACCGCCGCCGATTGCAGGATCGGTCCCATGAAGCGTCCATCCCAAAAACGCAGGAAAACCGGCTTGCCACCCGGCAACCGCACCTGCGTCAACCCACGCAAATGCTCGGCAAGGGCTTCCTGGCTGGCACACGACACCGCCAGCCAGCCCCAATCGAGCGAGTCGGTGGCGGCTATCCAATCAAGAAACCCACAGTCTGCGCGAACAAGCCCTGCATAGGGCATGACCGTCTCCCACTCGGCGTACGGCGTGTCGGCCCAGATCGCCGTGGGTGTCGCGGCCATCGAACGCCGCCAGGCCGCCAACGCCCCAGCGCTGCTGGCGTTGCAGAAAATGGCGAAAAGTTGCTCGGCCGCTTGCAACGGATGGTGCTCAAGCCAGGCGCGGGGCGTTTGACCGCTGTTCATGGGCGCTCCTGTGTGTCGACCGTTTTGTGGAAGGCCGATGGCCCTGCGCAGACGCCGTTTCTGCAACGCTCGCACTCCTCGCAGAACGGCGCCGAGCCTTGGAAGCTGAGGATTTGCGCCAGGGAAAGCCGAGGCGCCGGCGCAGCGACCTGCTGCCCGGAGCTGTCCGGCGAACCCGCCACCGCCCCCATGACCGCCATCGGCGCCCCACCGACCTCGATCGGCACGCTGCTGAAAATCCCGCCGGCACCAATGTTGATCCAATGACCGCCAGCCTGGAGGGTCACACTGGCGCCAGCCTCCAGGACCACTTGCTGGCCGGCGCTGACATGAAACTGCCGGCTGGCGTTCAGTACCTGGCCGGTCACGCGAACATGCCGCTCGCCGCCCACCAGCAGATGATCGTCCTGGCGGACTTCAGCCTGGCGCCGGCCATGGGTAACGCGCTGCTCATCGGCCTTGAGCTCGTGCCGTGCCGTACCGGTGACGACGATGCTGCGCTCGTGATCGACCTGCACCCGCTGGTCGTGCAGCACGTGCTGGGTCCAGTTGCGCTGGGCCCGCAGGTAGATTTCCTCGGCCCCCTTGCGGTCCTCGATGCGCAACTCGTTGTAGCCTGCCCCACCGGGACTGCTCTGGCTGCGCCATATACTGCGGGTCTTGTCCGCCGGCAGGTCCAGCGGCACCGGGTTGGCGCCGTTGGGCAGGCAACCCACCACCAATGGCTTGTCCACGTCGCCATCGATGAACCCCACCAAAACTTCCATGCCGACCCGGGGAATCATCACTGCACCATAGTGATCATGGGCCCAACCCGAGGCCACTCGCAGCCAGCAACTGGAATGCTCGTCGCGCTGGCCGTCGCGATCCCAGGCCAGTTGCACCTTGACCCGCCCGAATTCATCGCAATGGATCTCGCTGCCCACCGGCCCGGTCACCACCGCTGACTGATAGCCGTTGGCACGGGGCTTTTCAGGGTGCAGGGGCGGCCGAAAAAACACCTCCCACGGCGTGGCGAGAAAGGTGTTTCTGTAGCCCTGGAACTCATCCGGGCCGGCGGAGGCTGTTTCTTCCAGCACCTGGGGTTGGCGGCCATGATGGTCGATATGCGTCAGGAGCCAGAGATCGTTCCACTGCTCCCGGGGGTGGCCCTCGATGCGCATGAAATGCCCGCAGACGAAAGCGCTGTCATCGCTGCTGCCCTGCGCCACGCGATGATCGGCGCCGTGACGCTCAAGGGCACGCCGGGCCAGGTGCTTGCCATCGTCCCGGTCGCAGAACCCTCCGGGGTAGCGATAGTCCTCGAGCGCTGGCAGTTGCCGGTTGTCGAGGTGGGTTTGCAACAACAGGCCGGGCTTGCGGAAGTCGTAGTCGCGCAACGTTACGGCCGTGGCGCGGGTCTGGAGTCGCACCGCCAGCCGCTTGATGGCCGGTGCGTCGGCAGCCATGCCGCTGTCCGCCAGGTACAGCGTCGATTCGGGCAGGCGGGGGAAGCCGGTCTGATCGTCGCCGAACACCAGCAGATGGCCGTCAGGGCGGTGCCGAAAGTGATAGTGGATACCGACTTCGGCACAGATCCGCTCGATGAACGCCAGGTCGCTTTCGGCGTACTGCACACAGTATTCACGCTCGGGATAGTGCCCTGCGAGAATGAACTGGAAGCCCCCCTCCAGGACCCCGTGCTCCTTCAACACCCGGGCGACGATAGCGGGCACGCTCAGATGCTGGAAAATCCGCTGGTTGATGCGGTGGCGCAAGTAGGCCAGGCGCGGCACCAGGCTGATCTGGTAACGGGTCAGGCGTCTGCCTGAATCGCCTTGGGCTACGCTATAGACTTGACCATGCACGCCCCCTCCCCGGCCATCGAACCGCAGGAATGCCTGGCGATGCAGAAGTTCTTCCAGTGCCAGGTCGCAGCGCTCGCTGACCAGTTCCACGTCAAAGCGGTAGGGTTGGCTGATGGTTTCCGTGCCCTTGAACTCAAGCACCCTGAGTTCATTCGGCCCGCTGTCGAGGGTCAGCGTGAAACGCGGTGGATTGGCAGGCGGGAACATCCGATGTGCCTCTGCTGAATGGAGGCGGGCGATTCTGCACGAGCAGTCGGGAACGTGTATGGGAGGTCAGGAAAAACAGATTTGCCCTACATCCAAGAAGCTAAAAGCTGCAAAGCGTGATGCATTTTCCGATAGACATTCGAAGCATCGCAACGCACTCGATCTGGCGGCGGATGGTTCCGGGGGTGGCAATCAGAGATCAGGAACGGCCAGGACGCTGTGTTCAGGCTCTATATAACTCGCGAGCCCAGCGGTAGGAGCTGTCGAGCGGAGCGAGGCTGCGATCTTTCTCCAAACACTTGAGCCTCAAGTGAAAGATCAAAAGATCGCAGGCTTCGCCAGCTCCTACAGAACTCAGCGGGCTCAAAGCCCCACTGAAGATCTTACTGGTTCAGACGAAAATCTTTTTCCGCCGCGTCGAAGCGCTGCAGCATACCCGCGGTAGGCGAGCCCATCTTGCTGACGAGGTAGATGGCCAGGCTGGCGAAGATGAAGCCCGGGATGATTTCGTACAGGCCCAGCAGCGCGAAATGCTTCCAGACGATCACGGTGATCGCCCCCACCAGAATGCCGGCGAGCGCGCCATTGCGGGTCATGTTCTTCCAGATGACGGAGATCAGGACAACCGGGCCGAAGGCAGCACCGAAACCGGCCCAGGCGTAGCTCACCAGACCCAATACGCGGTTTTCCGGGTTAGCGGCCAGGGCAATGGCGACCAAAGCCACCAGCAACACCATGGCACGACCGACCCAGACCAATTCCAGCTGGGAAGCGCTCTTGCGCAGGAAGGTCTTGTAGAAGTCTTCGGTCAGGGCGCTGGAGCACACCAGCAACTGGCAGCTCAGGGTACTCATCACCGCCGCCAGGATGGCCGACAGCAGTACACCGGCGATCCATGGGTTGAACAGCAGTTTTGCCAGCTCGATGAACACGCGCTCAGGGTTATCGGTCACAGGACCGGCCACGTCAGGGTGTGCCGAGAAGTACGCGATACCGAAGAAGCCGACGGCCACGGTACCGCCCAGGCACAGAATCATCCAGGTCATGGAGATGCGACGTGCATTGGCGATGGACTTGACCGAATCAGCCGCCATGAAGCGCGCCAGGATATGCGGCTGGCCGAAGTAGCCCAGGCCCCAGCCCATCAGCGAGATGACACCGATGAAGGTGGTGTTCTTGAGCATATCGAACGAAGTAGGGTCTTTCGCCTCGATGGCCAGGAAGGTGGTGTCCACGCCGCCAGTGGCCAGCAGCACGATGATCGGCGTGAGGATCAGCGCGAAGATCATCAGGGTGGCTTGTACGGTGTCGGTCCAGCTCACGGCCAGGAAACCGCCAACGAAGGTGTAGGCGATGGTCGCTGCGGCACCGGCCCACAGCGCGGTCTCGTAGGACATGCCGAAGGTGCTTTCGAACAGACGGGCACCGGCCACGATGCCGGAAGCGCAGTAGATGGTGAAGAACACCAGGATCACCACCGCGGAGATGATCCGCAGCACACCGCTCTTGTCTTCGAAACGGCTGGAGAAGTAATCCGGCAGCGTCAGCGCGTCACCGTTGTGCTCGGTCTGTACCCGCAGGCGACCGGCCACGAACAGCCAGTTCAGGTAGGCGCCGACGATCAGGCCGATGGCGATCCAGCTTTCCGACAGGCCAGACATATAGATGGCACCCGGCAAACCCATCAACAACCAGCCGCTCATGTCGGAAGCACCGGCGGACAATGCCGTGACCACGCTGCCCAGGCTGCGACCGCCCAGGATGTAATCGGAAAGGTTATTGGTGGAGCGGTAAGCCATCAGGCCGATCAGGACCATGGCTGCGATGTAGATCACGAAAGTGATCAAGGTGGGATTACTAACACTCATGAGTTACGCCCTGGCTTTGTTTTTATGGTGCGGTGGCAGTTGGCAGCGCCGACAACGCAGACGTTGTAGCGACGATTTGCAATCCCGCGAATTTATGACTGATGTTTCCCCAGGAAAGCCATCAGCCGATGCCCCTCGGCTTGGAGCCGGTTGCACCTTGGCCGCGAATGCTATTCAACAAATCAAATAAGGTGCAACCAGTTTCGCTCGAATAAGTTGCACCTGATCGGTTTTATCGCAAAATCGCCGTTTTTTGCTCCCTTTTAGTGCAGTCCGCAGTGCATCGCTAGAAGCCAAAGCACTAAGCCGGTGCAGGATTGACGGGGTCGTCCTGGCTTCCGGATGAGCTGCCTGTCCTTTCAAGAAAAAAAGGGTTGCACCCGGTTGCACCTCAATCATCCCACAGCTAATCTTGCCGCCAGCTGATGCCACGCCATACGTGGTAAACATGAGGATAAAAATATGGCTACCACCACCCTTGGGGTCAAACTCGATGACCCGACCCGCGAACGCCTCAAGGCGGCCGCAACCTCGATCGATCGCACGCCGCACTGGCTGATCAAGCAGGCAATTTTCAATTACCTGGAAAAACTCGAGGGTGGTGCAACCCTGACCGAGCTGAACGGTTCACCCCGCGCCGACAGCGATGATGCCGGCGACGTACAGGTCGACCATGCTCACCAGTGCTTCCTCGAGTTTGCCGAGAGCATCCTGCCGCAATCGGTCCTGCGCGCCTCCATTACCGCCGCTTACCGTCGTCCTGAGCCGGAAGTGGTGCCGATGCTGATCGAGCAGGCCCGCCTGCCGGTGGAAGTGGCCGAAGCCACCAACAAGCTGGCGGCGTCGATTGCGGAAAAACTGCGTAACCAGAAAAGTGCCGGCGGCCGTGCCGGTATCGTTCAGGGCTTACTGCAGGAATTTTCCCTGTCGTCCCAGGAAGGCGTAGCCCTGATGTGCCTGGCCGAGGCGCTGCTGCGCATCCCGGACAAAGGCACTCGCGATGCGCTGATCCGCGACAAGATCAGCACCGGCAACTGGCAGCCGCACCTGGGCAACAGCCCGTCGCTGTTCGTCAATGCCGCCACTTGGGGCCTGTTGCTGACCGGCAAGCTGGTCGCCACCCATAACGAAACGGGCCTGACCTCCTCCCTGAGCCGCATCATCGGCAAGAGCGGCGAGCCGATGATCCGCAAGGGCGTCGACATGGCCATGCGCCTGATGGGCGAACAGTTCGTCACCGGCGAAACCATCGCCGAGGCCCTGGCCAACGCCAGCAAGTTCGAAGCCAAGGGTTTCCGCTATTCCTACGACATGCTGGGTGAAGCCGCGCTCACCGAACATGACGCCCAGAAGTACCTGGCCTCGTACGAACAAGCCATTCACTCGATCGGCAAAGCGTCCCATGGCCGTGGGATTTATGAAGGCCCGGGCATTTCCATCAAGCTCTCGGCCCTGCATCCGCGCTACAGCCGCGCCCAGTACGAGCGCGTCATGGACGAGCTGTACCCGCGCCTGCTGTCGCTGACCCTGCTGGCCAAGCAATACGACATCGGCCTGAACATCGACGCCGAGGAAGCCGACCGCCTCGAACTGTCCCTGGACCTGCTGGAGCGCCTGTGCTTCGAGCCGCAGTTGACCGGCTGGAACGGCATCGGCTTCGTGATCCAGGCCTACCAGAAGCGTTGCCCGTATGTGATCGACTACGTCATCGACCTGGCCCGGCGCAGCCGCCACCGCCTGATGATCCGCCTGGTAAAAGGCGCGTACTGGGACAGCGAGATCAAGCGCGCCCAGGTCGAAGGCCTGGAAGGTTATCCGGTCTACACCCGCAAGGTGTACACCGACGTGTCCTATATCGCCTGCGCGCGCAAGCTGCTGTCGGTGCCGGAAGTCATCTACCCGCAATTCGCCACGCACAACGCCCATACCCTGTCGGCCATTTACCACATCGCCGGTCAAAACTATTACCCGGGCCAGTACGAATTCCAGTGCCTGCACGGCATGGGAGAACCGCTGTACGAACAAGTTGTAGGCAAGGTCTCCGAAGGTAAGCTGAACCGTCCATGCCGTGTGTACGCCCCGGTCGGCACCCACGAAACACTGCTGGCCTACCTCGTACGTCGCTTGCTGGAAAACGGCGCGAACACCTCGTTCGTCAACCGCATCGCCGACCAGTCGATTTCCATCCAGGAACTGGTGGCCGATCCAGTGGCCAGCATCGAACAGATGGCAACCCTGGAAGGCGGTTTCGGCCTGCCGCACCCGCGTATTCCGCTGCCGCGCGACCTGTACGGCAGCGACCGCGCCAACTCCAGCGGCATCGACCTGGCCAACGAGCATCGCCTGGCGTCGCTGTCCTGCGCCCTGCTGGCCACCGCCCATAACGACTGGAAAGCCGCGCCGATGCTCGGTTGCGCCGCCAGCGAAGAAACCCCGGCAGCGGTGCTGAACCCGTCCGATCACCGCGATGTGGTCGGCCATGTGCAGGAAGCGACGGTTGCCGACGTCGACAACGCCATCCAGTGCGCCCTCAACGCCGCACCGATCTGGCAGGCCACGCCACCAGCCGAACGCGCCGCGATCCTCGAGCGTGCCGCCGACCTGATGGAAGGCGAGATCCAGCCCCTGATGGGCCTGCTGGCCCGCGAAGCCGGCAAGACCTTCGCCAACGCCATCGCCGAAGTGCGTGAAGCCGTGGACTTCCTGCGCTACTACGCGGTGCAGGCGCGCAACGATTTCACCAACGACGCCCACCGCCCTCTGGGCCCGGTGGTCTGCATCAGCCCATGGAACTTCCCGCTGGCGATTTTCAGCGGCCAGGTCGCCGCCGCACTGGCCGCCGGCAACCCGGTTCTGGCCAAGCCCGCCGAGCAGACGCCGCTGGTGGCGGCCCAGGCGGTGCGCCTGATGCTCGAAGCCGGCATTCCGGAAGGCGTCCTGCAACTGCTGCCGGGTCGCGGCGAAACCGTAGGCGCCCGCCTGGTGGGTGACGAGCGGGTCAAAGGCGTGATGTTCACCGGTTCCACCGAAGTCGCCCGCCTGCTGCAACGCAACATCGCCGGTCGCCTGGACAACCAGGGCCGACCGATCCCGCTGATCGCCGAGACCGGCGGCCAGAACGCGATGATCGTCGACTCCTCGGCCCTGACCGAACAAGTGGTCATCGACGTCGTGTCTTCGGCCTTCGACAGTGCCGGCCAGCGTTGCTCGGCCCTGCGGGTCCTGTGCCTGCAGGAAGATTCCGCCGACCGCGTCATCGAAATGCTCAAGGGCGCCATGGCCGAATCGCGCCTCGGCAACCCGGAGCGCCTGTCGGTGGACATCGGCCCGGTGATCGATGCCGAAGCCAAGGCTGGCATCGAGAAACACATCCAGGCCATGCGCGATAAAGGTCGTATCGTCTACCAGATGGCGATCGCCGACAGCGACGAGTGCAAGCGCGGCACCTTCGTGATGCCGACCCTGATCGAGCTGGAAAGCTTCGACGAGCTGCAGCGGGAGATCTTCGGCCCGGTGCTGCACGTGGTGCGCTACAAGCGCAAGGAACTGGGTCAGTTGATCGACCAGATCAACGCCTCCGGCTACGGCCTGACCCTGGGCGTGCACACACGCATCGACGAGACCATCGCCAAGGTCATCGACAACGTCCATGCCGGTAACGTCTACGTCAACCGCAACATTGTCGGCGCCGTGGTCGGTGTACAGCCGTTTGGTGGCGAAGGGCTGTCGGGCACCGGTCCCAAGGCCGGTGGCCCGCTGTACCTGTACCGCCTGCTGTCGACTCGTCCTACCGATGCGATCCAACAGTCCTTCGTGCGCGGCGACGCCTTGGTTGCGCCGGACCTGCGCCTGCGCGATGCCATGAGCAAACCGCTGACCGCCCTGCAAGCCTGGGCCGACAGCCAGAAGCTCGCCGAACTGAGCGCCCTGTGCGTGCAGTTCGCGGCCCAATCGCAAAGCGGCATCACCCGCCAGTTGACCGGCCCGACCGGCGAACGCAACAGCTACGCCATCCTGCCGCGCGAGCACGTGCTGTGCCTGGCCGATGTGGAAGGCGACCTGCTGACGCAACTGGCGGCCGTACTGGCCGTGGGCGGCTCGGCCGTGTGGCCGGAAACCGACACCAGCAAGGCCTTGTTCGCCCGCTTGCCGAAAGAGATTCAGGCACGCATCCAGCGGGTTGCCGACTGGACCAAGGACGATGTGCTGTTCGACGCGGTCCTGCACCATGGCGATTCGGATCAGCTGCGCGACGTTTGCCAGCAGGTGGCCAAGCGTGCCGGCGCCATCGTCGGGGTGCATGGTTTGTCCCAGGGCGAGACCAACATTGCGTTGGAGCGCCTGGTGATCGAGCGGGCCTTGAGCGTCAACACCGCTGCGGCGGGGGGTAACGCCAGCCTGATGACTATTGGCTAAACCCGCTGTTGACCAGGCACCTGCAAGGGGTGCCTGGTCAACAAAAACCCTGTGGGAGCGAGCTTGCTCGCGATAGCGGTGCTTCAGTCAGAAGAAATGTTGTCGACTGGGACACTGCTATCGCGAGCAAGCTCGCTCCCACATTTTGATTAGTGTCACCCTCACCTCTGCATCACTGTCATCAATCATCCTGTTCAGCCTTTATCAGCACGCCTAGACTCGGCCCATTCCAAAAAAAGGTAGGCCGCCATGTCCGAGACGTTGCTCAGTTCCCGCAATCTGGCTTTCGAGCTGTACGAAGTCCTCGATGCCGAGGGCCTGACTCAGCGCGAGCGGTTTGCTGAACACAATCGCGAGACCTTCGACGCAGCCCTCGGCACGGCCCGCAGCATCGCCGAGAAATTCTTCGCGCCCCACAACCGCAAGAACGATGAAAACGAACCACGCTACGAGAACGGCCAGGCGATCCTGATTCCCGAGGTAAAGCCGGCGGTGGATGCCTTTCTGGAGGCCGGTTTTCTCAATGCCGCGCGCAGCTTCGACGCCGGAGGCATGCAGTTGCCGACGCTGCTGTCCCAGGCTTGCTTCGCACACTTCCAGTCGGCCAATGCCGCATCGACCTCTTACCCGTTCCTGACCATGGGCGCGGCGAACCTGATCGAAAGCTTTGGCAGCGATGAGCAGAAGCAACGCTTCCTGCAACCGATGATCGACGGCCGCTTCTTCGGCACCATGGCCCTGACCGAGCCCCATGCAGGTTCTTCGTTGTCGGATATTCGTACACGGGCGGAGCCTGCGTCCGATGGCACCTATCGACTCAAGGGCAACAAGATCTTCATCTCCGGTGGCGATCATCCGCTGTCGGAAAACATCGTGCACATGGTCCTGGCGAAATTGCCGGACGCGCCGCCGGGCGTGAAGGGCATTTCGCTGTTTATCGTGCCCAAGTTCCTGGTCAACGACGATGGCAGCCTCGGCCCGCGTAACGACGTGCTGCTGGCCGGGCTGTTCCACAAGATGGGCTGGCGCGGCACCACGTCGACCGCGTTGAACTTCGGTGACAACGGCGAATGCGTCGGTTACCTCGTGGGCAAGCCGCACCACGGCCTGAGCTACATGTTCCAGATGATGAACGAGGCGCGCATCGGCGTCGGCATGGGCGCGGTGATGCTGGGTTACGCCGGCTACCTGTATTCCCTTGAATACGCCCGCGAACGTCCGCAGGGCCGGGTGCCCGACAGCAAGGACCCGACCACCGCCCCGGTGGCGATCATCCAGCACGCCGACGTGCGCCGCATGCTGTTGACCCAAAAAGCCTACGTCGAGGGTTCGTTTGACCTGGGCTTGTACGCAGCGCGGCTGTTCGACGACACCACCACCCTGGACAGCGAAGCCGAGCGTCGGCGCGCCCATGAACTGCTGGACCTGCTGACCCCCATCGTCAAATCCTGGCCCTCGGAGTTCTGCCTGAAAGCCAACGAACTGGCGATCCAGATCCTGGGCGGTCACGGCTACACCCGCGAATACCCGGTGGAACAGTATTATCGCGACAACCGCCTGAACCCGATCCATGAAGGCACCCATGGCATCCAGTCCCTGGACCTGCTGGGGCGAAAGCTGGCGCAGAACGGCGGCGCCGGGCTAAAGCAGTTGATCCGCCTGGTGGCCGACACCACTGAACGAGCCCAGGCGCACCCATCATTGACGCCATTACGCCAGCCGCTGGAAGCGTTGGTGGCGCGCCTGCAAACCGTCACCCTGGGCCTGCTGACGGACCTGGCCCAGGGCAAGGTCAACAGCAGTCTCGCCAACTCGGCGCTATACCTGAAGGTGTTTGGGCACATGGTGATCGGCTGGCGCTGGCTGGAACAGGCGATTCGTGCCGAGGAAGGCCTGGCCAGGGGCAATGCCGCGGACAGCGACTTCTATAAGGGCAAGCTGCAAGCGGCGCGCTACTTCCTGACCTGGGAAGTGCCGGGGTGTCACCATGAGCTGGCGATTCTCGAGGCGCGGGATGATACGTGCCTGGGGATGCGGGATGAGTGGTTCTGATCCAATTCTTGCGGCGCCGCTGAAATCCAATCGCGAGCAGGCTCGCTCCCACAGGGGGTTCCAAGTGAACACGACATCTGCGTTCACCACCGATCCACTGTGGGAGCGAGCTTGCTCGCGATAGCGGTGTTTCAGCCAACACACAGGCAGCTGTGCTGACGCCATCGCGAGCAAGCTCGCTCCCACACAAGCCCCTCAGTCAACATTCGTTAACGGTTTCAGGCCTGCTGGATCGTCTTGGCAATCACCTCGACCGTGGCGCTGACTTGCTCTTGGTAACGGTCGAGTTCCGCCTGATGGCTCTTCTGCATTTCGATCTGTTGCGAACACAGGTTCATGGCCGCCAGTACCAGCAGGCGATCGCCGATCAGCGTCGGGTATTTCCTTTTCGTGTCGGCCAGTGCGGCCTTGAGCATCGAAGCGGCGTCCAACAGGGCCTGTTCCTGCCCGGCCGGCGCTTTGATTGAATAGTCTTCTCCCAGGATCGAGATGACCGTCACCCCATCGGCGCCGTGCTTCATGCGCTGACAGGGCCGGCGCTGGCGCGCTCGATCAGGGCCTGGATACGCGCGGCGGTGGCGCCATGCAGTTCTTCCTGTTCCATCAGGCTCAGTTGCAGGCTTTCGTTTTCATCCTTGGCCCTGGCAAGTTCGGCGCTCAGGGTTTCGTTCAGGCCGGTGAGGTGCAGGTTCTGTTGCACCAGGTCGTTGACCAGTTGCTCCAGTTGGCTGAGGGATGTTTCCAACATATTGATTTCCAGGCTTTTCCAAGGGGCGCGTACGATAAAGAAAAGTCACCGCCGATGCCACGCTTTACACGGTGGCGGTGCTTGCTCGCGAGCTGTAGAGACTGCGATTCAAGCATCGGGTTCCTACCCTTCGTCGCGTGACAGGCCTTGCCCTGCGACAAAAGCCCACAACGCCTCAAGACTTCAGGCCCATGACCGATAAGTCAGTGAACAGCAGCCTCAGCCCCGCACGGACGCATCTATTTTCGGTATTTTCCATGTCCCTACGTAATATGAACATCGCGCCGCGGGCGTTCCTGGGGTTTGCCCTGATCGGCGCCCTGATGCTGGCCCTCGGGGTCTTCGCCCTGACCCAGATGAGCAAAATCCGCGGGTCCGGCGAAATCATCGCCCAGAACAGCGTGCCCAGTATCAAGGCCCTGGACGAGTTCACCCAACTCACCCTGCGCCTGCGCGTCTTGTCCTATCGCTTGCTGGTCAACCGCGAGCCGGACATCCAGCAGAAAACCTACGATCTGCTGGAACAACGCGGTCAACAGATCCACGCGGCCCAGACCGCCTACGAAAAGCTCATCAGCGCCCCGGACGAACGGGCCGCCTACGATCAGTATGTGCAACTGCTCGGGCAGTACCGTCAGCTCGAAGAGCGCATGAAAACCCTGTCACGCAACAATCAGGTCGATGAACTGCGCACGTTGCTCAACACTGAACTGCTGAGCAACTCCGATGCCATCAATGCCGCAATCGGCCGCTTGGTGGAGATCAACAACCTGCAAGCCGAGGCGCTCAATAAGGGCGCGGCGCAACAATATTCAAGCGCTTTCAACTGGGTGGTCACCCTGCTGGTCATCGCCACCGGCCTGACCCTGCTGTTCGCCTGGCTGCTGACCAACAGCATCACCAAGCCGATCGCCAACGCGTTGGATGCCGCCGAAGAGATCGCCAAGGGCAACCTGACCCGGCCGATCACCGTTGACGGCAGCGACGAAGCCGGTCGCCTGCTGCGGGCGATGTCGACCATGCAGGAAAAACTGCGCGATACCTTGCAACGGATCTCCGGTTCGGCCACACAGCTGGCGTCGGCGGCCGAAGAGCTCAACGCCGTCACTGACGAAAGCGCCCGGGGCCTGACCCAGCAGAACAACGAAATCGAACAGGCCGCGACAGCGGTCAACGAAATGACCAGCGCCGTGGAAGAGGTCGCACGCAATGCGGTCAGCACGTCGGAAGCGTCGAAACACGCCACCACATCCGCTGGCGACGGCCGCGACCTGGTGCAGGAAACCGTCGGTGCCATCGAACGCATGAGTGCCGACGTACAAAGCACCGCCACGCTGATCGGTAACCTGGCCGATGAGTCCCGCGATATCGGCAAAGTGCTGGACGTGATCCGCGGCCTGGCCGACCAGACCAACCTGCTGGCCCTGAATGCCGCCATCGAAGCCGCCCGTGCCGGTGAGGCTGGTCGTGGTTTTGCCGTGGTGGCCGACGAAGTCCGCGCCCTGGCCCACCGTACCCAGCAGTCGACCAGCGAGATCGAACGCATGATCGGCAGCATCCAGAGCGGCACCGAACACGCCGTGGACTCGATGCGCAACAGCACCGAGCGCGCCGAGTCGACCCTGAACATCGCCCGTGGCGCCGGCCTGTCCCTGGACACCATCAACACGGCCATCGTCGAGATCAACGAACGCAACCTGGTGATCGCCAGCGCCGCCGAGGAACAGGCCCAGGTGGCCCGTGAAGTGGACCGCAACCTGGTGAACATCCGTGACCTGTCGGTGCAATCGGCCACCGGCGCCAACCAGACCAGCGCCGCCAGCGCCGAACTGTCGCGCCTGGCCGTGGACCTGAACAGCATGGTCGGGCGGTTCAGCCTTTAAGGCTCAACCCGCCTTTGTGGCGAGAGCTTGCTGTGGCGAGGGGATTTATCCCCGCTGGGCTGCGAAGCAGCCCCCAACTGTGCTGCCATGCAACCAGAAGGCGAGCGCCTCGCACTCGGACGGGGATAAATCCCCTCGCCACAAGGGCCATGTCCAATCCATTGCTGTGAATCAATAGCAAAGGGGCTTGTTCAGCCCCGCCAATCCCAAACCTTTTTTGACAGCATCACATTTCAACAGGTTAGAATCGCTGGCACGCAGACTGCATGGTCAGTCTGTGCCCGCCCCTCAGTTTTCCCGGAGTAACGCCTTTGACTGCAGCGACCATCAACAGCCTGTTCTTGATCGGCGCGTTGCTGGTAGGTGCGAGCATCCTGGTCAGTTCTCTTTCGTCCCGCCTGGGCATCCCGATCCTGGTGATCATCCTGGCCGTGGGCATGGTGGCCGGTGTCGACGGCGCCGGTATTCTCTTCGATAACTACGCCACGGCTTATCTGGTCGGCAACCTCGCCTTGGCCGTCATCCTGCTGGACGGCGGCTTGCGCACGCGAGTCTCGAGTTTCCGCGTGGCGCTGTGGCCGGCGTTGTCGCTGGCCACGGTCGGTGTGTTGATCACCACCGGGCTGACCGGATTGGCGGCGGCCTGGCTGTTCAACTTGAACCTGATCCAGGGCCTGCTGATCGGCGCCATCGTCGGCTCGACCGATGCCGCGGCGGTGTTCTCGCTGCTGGGCGGCAAGGGCCTGAACGAGCGGGTCAGCGCCACCCTCGAGATCGAGTCCGGCAGCAACGACCCCATGGCGGTGTTCCTCACCGTCACCCTGATCGGCATGCTTGCCAGTGGCGAAACCGGCCTGCACTGGAGCCTGCTCGGGCACCTGGTGCGTGAGTTCGGCATCGGCTCGGTACTCGGCCTGGGCGGTGGCTGGCTGATGCTGCAGCTGGTCAATCGCATCAATCTGGCCAACGGTCTCTACCCGATCCTCGTCATCAGTGGCGGCCTGGCCGTGTTCGCCCTGACCAACGCCCTGCACGGCAGCGGTTTCCTGGCGGTGTACCTGTGCGGCCTGGTGATCGGCAACCGCCCGGTGCGCAGCCGCCACGGCATCCTGCACATGCTCGATGGCATGGCCTGGCTGGCCCAGATCGGCATGTTCCTGGTGCTGGGGCTGCTGGTCACGCCCCACGACCTGCTGCCGATCGCCCTGCCGGCCCTGGGCCTGGCGCTGTGGATGATCCTGTTTGCCCGTCCGTTGTCGGTCATGGTGGGCCTGCTGCCGTTCAAGGCGTTCCATGGTCGCGAGAAAGCCTTCATTTCCTGGGTCGGCCTGCGCGGCGCGGTGCCGATCATCCTGGCCGTGTTCCCGTTGATGGCCGGCCTGCCCCACGCCCAGCTCTACTTCAACCTGGCGTTCTTTATCGTGCTGGTCTCGCTGCTGGTGCAGGGCACGAGCCTGCCGTGGGTCGCCAAGTTGCTGCACGTGACCGTCCCGCCCGAACCGCTGCCGATTTCCCGGGCCGCACTGGAAGTGCACGTCACCAGCGAGTGGGAGCTGTTCATTTATCGCCTGGGCGCGGAAAAGTGGTGCATCGGCTCGCCCCTGCGGGACCTGAAAATGCCCGAAGGCACCCGCATCGCCGCCCTGTTTCGTGGCCAGCAACTGCTCCATCCGTCGGGTAGTACGGTGTTGGAAGTCGATGATTTGCTGTGTGTTATCGGCCACGAACACGATTTGCCGGCCCTTGGAAAACTGTTCAGCCAGGCGCCGCAACGGGGCCTGGATCTGCGCTTCTTCGGCGACTTCGTACTCGAAGGAGACGCCCAGCTGGCCGCGGTTGCCGCGCTGTACGGGTTGAAGCTGGACGGCATCGATCCGGACATGTCCCTGGGCCGCTTCATCGCCCAGAAAGTGGGCGGCGCGCCAGTGGTCGGCGACCAGGTGGACTGGAACAACACCCTGTGGACCGTTGCGGCCATGGACGGGAACAAGATCGGCAAAGTGGGCGTCAGATTCCCCGAAGGAAGTCGCCCGGGTCCCGGCTTGTTCCTCTAAACTGCTCCCACTCTCATTTGCTTGACCGGTCTCTATGCCTACCCTGCGCTCCTTTTTCGCCACCGCCCTGCTGGGCCTGAGTCTCTCCATCTGCACGCTGCAAGCCGCTGATCTTCCCACCAGCGCTTCGGTGCAGGCCAGCCTGGACAAGATCGCCGACCGCAAACTGCCGGAAGCCGACCAGAAAGCCCTGCAGGCCGTCTTGCAGAGCACGCTGACCCAGCTCAACAACAAGGCCGACTACGAACAGAAGCTGCAGGCGCTCAAGCAGCAACTGGCCACTGCGCCCAAGCAGAACATCGAGAACCAGCGCGAACTGGCGCGGCTCAAGGGCACCACGGTGGTGCCGGTGGCGCAGCGCTACGCCAACCTGCCGATTCCCCAGCTCGAGCAAATGCTCACGGATCGCTCCACCCAGCAGGGTGATCTGCAAAAAGCCCTGGCCGATGCCAATAGCCTGGTCATCACCGCCCAGACCCGTCCCGAACGGGCCCAGGCGGAAATTTCCAGCAGCCAGACCCGCATCCAGCAGATCAATGCCATCCTCAAGGCCGGCCGCGACGCCGGCAAGACCCTGAGCGGCGAGCAACGCGACCAGCTCAACGCCGAGTTGGCGGCGCTCAATGCACTGATCCCACTGCGCCGCCAGGAACTGGCCGGCAACAGCCAACTGCAGGACCTGGGCAACGGCCAGCACGATCTGCTGATGGAAAAAATCGCCCGCATGGAGCAGGAAATCCAGGACCTGCAGAACCTGATCAACCAGAAGCGCCTGGCCCAATCCCAGGAGACGGTGACCCAGCAATCCATCGAAGCCCAGAAGGCCGGTGGCAGCAGCTTGCTGGCGACCGAAAGCGCGGCCAACCTGAAGCTCTCCGACTACCTGCTCAAAAGCACCGACCGCCTCAACGAGGTCACCCAGCAGAACCTGCAGACCAAGCAACTGCTGGACAGCGTGACCCAGACCGACGCGGCCCTGGACGAGCAGATCAGCGTGCTCAAGGGCAGCCTGCTACTCTCCAAGATTCTCTACAAGCAGCGCCAGACCTTGCCGCGCCTCAAGCTCGACCAGAACCTGGCCGACCAGATCGCCGACATCCGCCTGTACCAGTTCGAAGTCAGCCAGCAACGTGAGCTACTGAACAACCCCAGCGCCTACGTCGACAGCCTGCTGGCCTCCCAGCCTTCGGAACAAGTCACCCCGCAACTGCGCAAGGCCTTGCTGGAACTGGCCCTGACCCGTGTCGACCTGCTGGAACGGTTGAACCGTGAGTTGAGCGCAGTGCTCAACGAATCGATCACCTTGCAGCTCAACCAGAAACAACTGCTCAGCACCGCCCAGAACCTGCGGGCGACCCTCGAAGAGCAGATGTTCTGGATTCCCAGCAATAAACCGCTGGATTTCGAATGGTTGCGTGCCGTACCGACGCGCCTGGAAAAACAGATCGACTCGTTGCCCTGGGCCTCCAGCCTGAGCGAGCTGGCCGATGGCCTGACCCAGCGACCGCTGCTGTTCCTGCCCCTGGCGCTGCTGATCGGTGCGCTGTTGTGGCGACGCAAGCATCTCTATGCTCGTCTGAACAAGGTTCACCAAGACGTTGGCCACTTCAAGCGCGACAGCCAGTGGCACACACCCCAGGCGATCCTGATCAATATCCTGCTGGCCATGCCGGTGGCCCTGGCGCTGACCCTCTGCGGCTATGCCTTGCAGATCGACGCCCGCGGTCAGAACGCCAACCTCGGCGCGGCGCTGCTGCAGATCGGCCAGGCCTGGCTGGTGTTCTACACCGCCTATCGAGTGTTGTCGCCGGGCGGCGTGGCCGAGTTGCATTTCCGCTGGGAGAAACCCCAGGTCGAATTCCTCCAAGGCTGGATCCGCCGGCTCGGGCTGGTGGTGCTGGCGTTGGTGGCCGTGGTGGCCGTGGCCGAGTTGCAACCCGCGACCCTGGCCGATGACGTACTCGGCATGCCGGTGGTGCTGACCTGCTACGCGCTGATGGCGTGGTTGCTCAGCCGCCTGTTGCTCAGCAGCCCGACGCACAGGAACACTTCGCTGTTCCGCAAGGCCGTCGGGGTGCTGTTCACCGCGCTGCCAATCGCGCTGTTCGTGGCGGTTTGCTTTGGCTACTACTACACCGCGCTGAAACTCAGCGACCGCTTGATCAATACCCTGTACCTGCTGATGTTCTGGCTGGTGATCGAGGCGACCTTCGTCCGCGGCCTGTCGGTGGCGGCACGGCGCCTGGCCTACCAGCGCGCCCTGGCCAAGCGCCAGGCGGCCAAGGAGGCCGGCGATGGCGAAGCGGTGGTCGAGGAGCCGACGCTGGACATCGAGAAGGTCAACGAACAGTCCCTGCGCCTGATCCGCCTGGCCCTGCTGGGTGGTTTCATCGCCGCGCTGTATTGGGTCTGGTCGGACCTGATCAGCGTGTTCTCGTACCTGGACAACATCACCCTCTACGAATACACCAGCGGCACCGGCGCCAACATGAGCATGGTGCCCATCAGCATCGGCGACATGCTCGGGGCGCTGATCATCATCGGCATCACCTTCGCCCTGGCGCGAAACCTGCCAGGCCTGCTGGAAGTGTTCGTGCTGTCGAAGCTGAACCTGGCCCAGGGCAGTGCCTATGCCACCACCACGCTGCTGTCCTATGTGATCGCCGGCGTCGGTTTCGTCACCACCCTGTCCACCCTGGGCGTGAGCTGGGACAAACTGCAATGGCTGGTGGCCGCGCTGTCGGTGGGCCTGGGCTTCGGCATGCAGGAGATCTTCGCCAACTTCATCTCCGGGATCATGATCCTGTTCGAGCGCCCGGTGCGCATCGGCGACACCATCACTATCGGCAATCTGTCGGGCACGGTGAGCAAGATCCGCATTCGCGCGACCACCATCACCGACTTCGACCGCAAGGACATCATTGTCCCGAACAAGACGTTCATCACCGGGCAACTGATCAACTGGTCGCTGACCGACACCGTCACCCGGGTAACCCTGAAACTGGGCGTGGACTATGGCTCGGACCTGGACCGGGTGCGTGAGTTGCTGCTCAAGGCGGCCCGCGAGAACCCACGGGTGCTGAAGGAACCGGAACCGATCGTGTACTTCCTGAACTTCGGTGAAAGCACCCTGGACCACGAGTTGCGCATGCACGTACGCGACCTCGGTGACCGTAACCCGGTGCTGGACGAAATCAACCGCTTCATCAATCGGGAATTCAAGAAGGAGCACATCAACATCTCCTTCCGGCAGATGGAAATCTATCTGAAGAACATGCAAGGCCAGGAATACAAACTGGTGCCTGCCGAGCCCGACAAAAAGACCATCACGCCCGTGCCGTCGGCTGTCGCCAGCATCAAGCCGGTGCCTGAGCCGCCGCAAGGCACACTCGACTGATCGCGGGTTGCCTGCGGGCGTCCCGCCGGAGACGGCCATGAAAACGCTGGAAACCCTGACCTTCGATAACCGCTTCGCCCGCCTGGGCGACGGTTTCTCGACCCACGTGCTGCCCGAGCCCATCGACAACCCAAGGCTGGTGGTCGCCAGCCCGGCGGCCATGGCGTTGCTGGACCTGGACCCGGCGCAAGCCCAGGCACCGCTGTTCGCCGAGATCTTTGGCGGCCACAAGCTCTGGGCCGAAACCGAGCCACGGGCGATGGTGTATTCCGGGCATCAGTTCGGTCACTACAACCCACAACTGGGCGACGGTCGAGGATTGCTGCTGGGCGAGGTGTACAACGAGGCTGGCGAGCACTGGGACCTGCACCTCAAGGGTGCCGGCCAGACGCCGTTCTCACGGATGGGCGACGGGCGCGCGGTGCTGCGCTCCTCGATCCGCGAATTCCTCGCCTCCGAAGCCCTGCACGCCCTCGGCATTCCCACCACCCGGGCCTTGTGCGTGATCGGCTCGGACACCCCGGTGTGGCGGGAAAAGCAGGAGCGCGCCGCCATGGTGCTGCGCCTGGCCCCCAGCCATGTGCGCTTCGGGCATTTCGAATACTTCTACTACACCAAGAAACCCGAACTGCAGGCGGCCCTGGCCGAGCACGTGTTGAACCTGCATTTTGCCGAGTGCCGCGAGCAGCCGGAGCCGTACCTGGCGATGTTCCGCGAAATCGTCGAGCGCAACGCCGAGCTGATTGCCAAATGGCAGGCCTACGGTTTCTGCCATGGCGTGATGAACACCGACAACATGTCGATCCTGGGCATCACCTTCGACTTCGGACCGTTCGCCTTCCTCGACGACTTCGATGCCAACTTCATCTGCAACCACTCCGATGATCAGGGGCGCTATTCCTTCAGCAACCAGGTGCCCATCGGCCAATGGAACCTCAGCGCCCTGGCCCAGGCCCTGACACCCTTCATCAGCGTCGATGCCCTGCGCGAGACCCTCGGGCTGTACTTGCCGCTGTACCAGGCCCATTACCTGGACCTGATGCGCCGCCGCCTCGGCCTGACCCGCGCCGAAGAAGACGACCAGAAACTGGTGGAGCGCTTGCTGCAATTGATGCAGAACAGCGGCGTCGACTACAGCCTGTTCTTCCGCCGACTGGGCGACCAGGCGCCCGAGCAAGCCGTGACCACCCTGCGCGATGACTTCGTCGACCTCAAGGGCTTCGACGCCTGGGGCGAATTGTATGTTGCCCGCGTCAATCGCGAAGGCCCCGTCGATCAAGACCAACGCCGCGCGCGCATGCACGCCGTCAACCCGCTGTACGTGCTGCGCAACTACCTGGCACAGAAAGCCATCGACGCCGCCGAATCAGGCGACTACGAAGAAGTCCGCCGTCTGCACACCGTGCTGAGCAAGCCGTTCGAAGAGCAACCGGGCATGGACAGCTACGCGCAACGTCCGCCGGAGTGGGGCAAGCACCTGGAAATCAGCTGCTCGTCGTAACGCGGCGCCACGGCTGAAATCACCTTCCCGCCCAACACATAACTGTTCGGGGGCATGGTTAACCCTGTGGCGAGGGAGCTTGCTCCCGCTGGGCTGCGTTGTAGGAGCTGTCGAGTGCAACGAGGCTGCGATCTTTCCAAGACACTGGAGTCTCAAGCGAAAGATCAAAAGATCGCAGCCTTCGGCAGCTCCTACAGAACCGAGCGGGAGCAAGCTCCCTCGCCACGATGAGCGTGCCTAGCCATCAAATGAAGGTTTCCACCGATACACCGAAGCGCTCGGCCAACCAGCGGATCTGCCTCAAATTGAGCTGACGCTTACCGCTCAATACCTCCGATACCACCGACTGGGTACCAACGCTTGGCAACTCGCTCTGGCTCATACCATGTTCACGCATTAGGTAACGCAGCGCCTCGACGCCGCTCGCCTTGGGCATTGGCCGGTGCTGCTGGTCCCACGGGCGTTTTAGCCTAGCCAGCCAACCCTTAAGGCTTCGGTAAAAAATGTGAACAGATGTGAGCCCAGCTCACCCCACCTTATCGTTCCCCTGCTCGGGCGTCTCGATGCCCGGCTCCGCTTCGGCAGTGTCCTTGTCAGTCGGTTTTGCCGGTGGTTTTTCCTCGGGATAGCCGGGCATGCCGCGGGCGTCTTCGGGGGTCAGCTCGTCCCGGTCGTGGCGGCGGTCGATGGCGTAGGCCGGGGCGGCGTTGGGGTCTTCGTCGCGGCCGGCGGTGCCGAGGACGAAGCCGTCGTCATTGGGGTTGTCCACCGCCTGTGGGGTGTCTGGGTCTTGAGGATTGCTCATGGGACCTCCGGGTTGCGAACAAGTACGTTGTGATTTTTTTGAGGGCCTGTTGGGCGTTGAGTGCAACGCACCTGATGAATGGCAGCCTGGGTGGCTAATGCCGGTCAGTTAAGGATCAAACGACACAAAACCTGTGGGAGCGAAGCTTGCTCGCGATGGCGGCAGCCCCGTCAATGGCGTAGTCGACTGCTCACCCCAATCGCGAGCAAGCTTTGCTCCCACGGGCTTGAGGCTTAACTGACTCGCATAAACCAACGGGCCCGGCCCTACGCCATGTCGCTGTGACTGAATTCCTCGGCCAGAAAATCGATCAGCGTGCGCACCGACGGCAGCAACCCGCGTCGTGAGGCAAAGATTGCGTGGACGATCCCGCACTTGGGCGTCCAGCCCGGCACCAGTTCCACCAGCCGGCCAGCCGCGATGTCTTCACGTACCACCACGGTGGGCAAATGGGCGACGCCGATGCCGGCCAGCACGGCGTGCCGCAGGGCCAGCAGGTCGTCGGTGACCATGCGCGGTTCATGGCGGATCAATGCGCGGCTGCCGTCCGGGCCGAACAATTCCCACTGGTATTCGCGCTGCGCCCCACCCCAATGCACGCTCGGCAGGCCGTTGAGGTCCGCCGGCGAAGCGGGTGAAGACAAGCGCTCAAGGTAAGCCGGGCTGCCCACCAGGCATTGGGTGCTGTTGCTCAGCACCTTCATGACCATGTCGGTGTTTTCCAGCGGCGGAAAGCGCACCCGCAAGGCGATGTCGAACCCTTCGTGAATCAGGTCGACCCGGCGATTGGTGCTCTCGATGAACAACTCAACCCGGGGATACTTAAGCATGTAGCGGGTCAGCATCGGCCCGACCCAACTATTGAGCAGCGCCGTCGGGCAACTGATACGCACCAGCCCCTGGGGCTCGGAACGGTTGCGCTCGATCACTTCCGCCGCGCTCTCGGCCTCGACCCGCATCGCCAGGCAGCGCTGGTAGTAGGCCTGGCCGATCTCCGTCAGCGTGCAGTGGCGGCTGGTGCGATGGAGCAAGCGCACCCCAAGCCGATCTTCCAACTGGGCGATACGTCGGCTGAGCTTCGACTTGGGCATGTCCAGCGCCCGGCCGGCAGCGGCGAAGCCACGGTGTTCCACGACTTGGGTGAAGTAGTACAGCGTATTGAGGTCTTCGATGATCGTTCTCCAAATAGAACGCTAAGGCGAATTTTTGCAGTCTAGCGCATCAAAGGTGCCAGTTTTAATCTACACCCATCGAAACGCAACACGGATTGACGCCGGAGCGCTTCGACCGGATGAGTCACCCATCAATCGCTACACCGACATTAAAAACCTTGACCACGCCGAAACCTTCGGCAAACAAAACTTAATGAGGGCTACGCCATGACCACTTCCTACAACCGTCTCGACAAAGATAACGCCGCCGTTCTGCTGGTCGATCACCAAGCCGGCCTGCTGTCCCTGGTCCGCGACATCGACCCGGACCGCTTCAAGAACAACGTGCTGGCCCTGGCCGACCTGGCGAAGTACTTCCAACTGCCGACCATCCTCACCACCAGCTTCGAAACCGGCCCCAACGGCCCGTTGATGCCAGAACTCAAGACGCTGTTCCCGGACGCGCCGTACATCGCTCGCCCTGGCCAGATCAACGCCTGGGACAACGAAGATTTCGTCAAGGCGATCAAGGCCACCGGCAAGAAGCAACTGATCATCGCCGGCGTGGTCACCGAAGTCTGCGTAGCCTTCCCGGCACTGTCGGCCCTGGCCGAAGGTTTCGACGTGTTCGTGGTCACCGATGCTTCCGGCACGTTCAACGAACTGACCCGTCAATCGGCCTGGGACCGCATGTCGTCCTCCGGTGCGCAACTGATGACCTGGTTCGGCCTGGCCTGTGAACTGCACCGCGACTGGCGCAACGACGTGGAAGGTCTGGCGACCTTGTTCTCCAACCACATCCCGGACTACCGCAACCTGATGACCAGCTACAACACGTTGACCAACGCCAAGTAACAGCCTCACCGATGTACCCTGTGGGAGCGAGCTTGCTCGCGATAGCGGTCTGACAGTCGATGCAGTATTGACTGATAAACCGCCATCGCGAGCAAGCTCGCTCCCACAGGGTTTTGTGGTGGTTTATGTATAGTGTTCAATCTGTGCCAATGATTTTTCCGGGAGACCGACCTGATGCTGATCCCCTGCCCCCATTGCAACGGGCTCAACCGCATACCCGCCGAGCGCCTGGGCGACCAGCCCAAGTGCGGGCGCTGCAAGGCCCAGGTGTTATTGAGCAAACCGTTCGAACTCAAGCAAGGCGACTACGCCAGCCAGATCAAGGGCGACCTGCCGTTGTTGGTGGACGTCTGGGCCGATTGGTGCGGACCGTGCAAATCCTTCGCCCCGGTGTTCGAACAGGCCGCCGCGCAACTGACGGGCAAATGCCGCTTGGCCAAGCTCGACAGCGAGGCCAACCAGCAACTGTCGGCACAGTTGGGGATCCGCTCGATTCCCAGTCTGATTCTGTTCAAGGAAGGCCGGGAAGTGGCGCGTCAGAGCGGAGCATTGCCGTTGCCGCAATTGATGAGCTGGTTGCGCAGCCAGGGGATTTGATGCTCAGCGGCCTTTGTTGGCCGCACGCAGAAAATCCCCCCAACGCCGCACCAGGTAGTTGTGCTCGTCCATCACCGAGTTCCACACGGCGATATGGCCCATGCGTTGCTCATACGAACCGCCGTCGCGCATTTCGCCGATGTCGATCAGCGGTTCACCATCGCTGCCTGGCAACACTTCCCGGGCCGGTTTGCCGGCGTACCAATAGTCCCATTCGGCATCGCTCAAATGATCACGGCTGCGGGGCGGGTTGCTGATGTAATACCCCTGGCGCGCCATGACCGCGCCGGGCCATCCCGAGAGCCACCAATTAAGGAACGCATAGGCGGCATCCAGCACCGCTCCCCGGGCATGGCGTGACACCGACAACCCACCGAACCAGGCGCGATAACCTTCACGGGGCACGGCAAGGCGGTACTTGATCCCGGCCCGATGCAGGCGCATGAGGGTCGGCGACCAAAGGCTCTCGATGTCGATGGTCGGGCTGAGCATCAGTTGCGCCGCCTGTTCGTCATCCGACCAGAACGCCGCGAAATGACCTTCGCGCTGCTTGCGCACCAACACGTCGGCCAAGTTGTCGATCTCTTCGATGCTGAGATTGCCGATGTCCTTGAACGACGCCAAACCCATGCCCTGTATCGCCAGCGCCGCGTCGATGGCGCCAATCGCCGCGTCGCTTTGCAGCGCGGTACGTCCGCTCCAGGCCGGATCGAGCAGCCAGCCCCAACTCTCGTTGTCACGGGAAAACCCCGTCGGCAAGCGTTCCGGGCGATAGGCAAAACTGTCGGCGTTGTGGGTCAACGGCAACATGCTGATGTAGTCGCTGACGGTGCTGCCCAGGCTGCCGTCGTGTTGCACATACAGGCGCTCATTGGGCACGCTGCCGCTGACCGGGCGATCCGTGGCGGACAACCGGCCGCGCTTGGGCAGGTCGTTGATCTCGTGCCACAGCGCGATGCGCCGGGTATCGATGGGCTGGATCGCTCTCGCCGGCCAGACGAAATCAACGTTGTGAAACCACTGGTCGTACAGGTCATAGCTGTCCGGTTGCATCACCGCGATGCGCTGGGCCTGCTCGACACTGTGGACCTGATAGACCAGGCGAATGCCCAGGTCCTGTTCGGCGCGAACCCGCAGGGATTCGAGCAAGGTGACGGAGGTGCCAAGCACCCGCAACGTGATGGGTGAGCCGCTAGGCATCAGGCACTCACCTCAGCCGCCGGGGCGAAGCAACGGGCGAAGACATCGAACGAATGCCGCAACCGCTCCGGGTCCAGGCCCCTGAGGATAAATACCAAGCGCGATTGGCGCTCGGCACAGGGCCAGTGGGGCAAGTGTACCGGCGCGTGCAGGCAATGCTGCACACCATGGATGACGACTGGGGCCTGGAGGCTGTTCACGTTGAGCAATCCCTTGACGCGAAGAATGCGTTCGCCGTGGCATCTTAGCAGCATCGACAACCAGACCCCGAAGCCGATCCAGTCCAGCGGCTGATCGAAGGTCAGGCAGCACACCTGGGCATCGCCGTGCGGCGTGGCCTGGCCGTGCGGACGATGCAGTTGCCAACGGGCCACCTCGACTTCAGGCGTGGCGCCACGCAGGCCTTCGCCCAACAATAATTGATCGCCACTGAGCACGTCGTGGGTGTCGAGCAGCGGCACCCCCGGGTTCAACGCTTGCAGCCGCTGACGCAACGCGCTGACAGCCGGCGCAGTGGCCTGATCGGTCTTGCTCAGCAGCAGGCGGTCCGCGGCGGCCACCTGGGCCAGCCACTCTGGATGGATGCGCGCCTGCAACTCGGCGTGACAGGCGTCGACCAGCGTCACCACCAAGCCGACATGGAAGCGTCCGCGCAATTGCACGTCGTTGTTGAGTGTCGCCAGGATCGGCGCCGGATCGGCCAGCCCGGTCGTCTCCAGGATCACCCGTCGAAAGGCCGGGATCTCGCCCCGGTCACGCCGCGCCAGCAGATCGAGCAATGCCTCTTTCAACTCGCCGCGGATGGAACAGCAGACGCATCCACTGGGCAACAGCACCGTGTCCGGCGCCACCTCCTGGACCAACAAGTGATCGATGCCGATATCGCCGAACTCATTGATCAGCAGCGCTGTGTCACCGAGGCTTTCGTCTTGCAGCAGACGGTTGAGCAAGGTGGTCTTGCCACTGCCGAGAAACCCGGTCACGACGTTCAGGGCGATGCTCATGAGGCCGACTCCAAAGACTGGAGCAGGGCCGGATCGAGAGGATCCGCCGCGCGGCCCGCCATCGACTCGGCCAGGCTCCACAGCTGGTCGAGCCCACTGGCCAGTTCCTGCCGCCCGGTAGCGCCCAGCAGCAGATACGCCGTGCCCTGGAAGTCTTCGACCTTGAGCCGTAACGGCGCCAGCACCCGGTTAATCGCTGAAATCCGCCGCAATCGCTCGCGACGACGGGGCAGCCCGTCACCCAGCGGATCGCTCCAATGCACGTCTTCGCCCAATAGACCGCACAAGCCACACATGCTTCAGCACTCCTTCATGGCATGACGTCGCCGGCATTCGGTCCCAGGGTTTGCCCCACGAACAGGTTGCCTCCCGGGTCACTGGCCAGCAGCACGGCGGTGGGCGCCACTTCCGTGGCCAGGCCGAAGCGTCGCAAAGGCAGTTCGGCGGACTTGGCCTGTTTCCAGCTTTCACTGATGCCGGCCACCAGCGGTGTTTCGATCGGTCCGGGGGCGATGGTATTGACCAACACGTTGTCGGCAGCCACTTCCAGGGCCAGCGACTTGGTAAAGCCGATCACCCCGGCCTTGGCCGCCGCGTAGTGGCTGAGCTCGGCCCCGCCTTTGATGCCCAATTGCGAGGCGACGTTGATGATCCGCCCCCATCGCTGCGCCAGCATGTGGGGCAAGGCTCGCTGGCTGGCGATGAACACGCTGGTCAAGTCGACCCGGAGCATGTCGTTCCACATGTCGATGCTCAGCTCGGTACAACGCGCCTGGGTCAGCATGCCGGCGTTGTTGACCAGGATATCGATACCGCCGAACCGCTCGACGCACGCATCGACCCCAGCCTGGGCCCCTTCGACCGTGCCGACATCGGCCACGCACTCGTACACCTCGACCGCCAGCGCGCGACAGTCGTTTGCGGTGGCGGACAAGCGCTCGGCATCGCGATCTGCCAGCACCAGGCGCGCACCTTGCGCGGCATAAGCCCGCGCGATGGCGGCACCGATGCCGCTGCCGGCGCCGGTGATCACGGCGCGGCGGTTGAACAGTTGTCGCATGGGACAATCCTCCAGATCCAGGGCAAACAGGGATGGCCGTCACTGAAAACAAAACCCGTGACGCCCGGCGTCAATCCGGCCAACGTACCGTCAGGCCGCCGTCGATGATGATGCTCTGGCCCGTCAGGTAGCTGGACTCATCGCCGGTCAGGAACCGCACCAGCGACGCCACCTCATCGGCGCGGCCGACTCGCCCCAGCGGAATCGCCCGGGCCGCCTTGGCCAGGCCTTCGGGGCCGAGGGAGTTTTTGCTGTCCAAGGACTGCGGCGTCTCGATCAGGCCCGGGATCACCGCATTGCAGCGAATGCCCTGCCCAGCCAGCTCCACCGCCAGCGAACGGCATAGCCCTGGCACACCGGCCTTGGCCGCGGCGTAATGAGAATGGTCCTGCCAGCCATACACGCCGCCGGCGATCGAAGAAATCGCCACCAACGCACCGCCCTCGGTCATGTAGCGAACGCTGGCGCGGAAGGTGCGCATCACCCCGGTCAGATCGACATCGAGCATGGCGTTCCAGGCCTCGTCGCTCATTTCCAACAGCGGCGCACGGCGCAGCAGGCCGGCGTTGGCCACCGCGTAATCAAGGCGCCCGAAAGTGCTGAATGCCTGCTCGGCCAGGTTATCCACCGAACGACTGTCGGTGACGTCCAGTGGCAGCATCAGGCATTCGCCACCCAACGCCTCGATCTGCTGGCGGGTGTCTTGCGGGTCGTGGGGGTCCGCCGGCAAGTAGCCCGCGGCCACGGCCACACCGTGACGGGCATACGCCACGGCCAGCGCTTGGCCGATGCCGCTGGCGGCACCGGTAATCAATGCAACTCTACGGGTCATGAGGGGCCTCCTTATTTCACGGTTTCCGGACGGACGTGGCGCGCCGCGAACATCAGCGCACCGGAGAGGAAACAAGGCAGCGCGCCGAAGTACAGCGCCGAGGTCTGCCAGTTGCCACCTGCCGCCAGCACCTGGGTGGCACCGAACCCGGCCACCACCGCGCCGATCGGCCCCATGGCATGGATAATCGCGCCGCCCGTGGCGCGGATGCTGGTGGGGAAACTCTCGCCGATGAAGAACAGCGCCGCCGAATAGGGCCCGATCAGAAAGAACAGGCCCAGGCTGTAGAGACCGACCACCATCGGCAGGTTGCTCGGCCCGTAGAGCATGCCGGCAAACGACAGCCCACCCAGCATCCAGCCCAACGCGATGACATTGCGCCGGCCGATCTTGTCGCCCATCCAGCCATGGCTCAGGTAACCGCAGTAGCCCACCAGGTTGGAGAGCACCAGGATGATCAACGAGTTTTCGAAGGAAATATGGTGCACGCTGACGATCACCGTCGTGCCGAGCACGCTGAACACCTGGATCGCCGCCCAATTGAGCAGGATCGCCGCGCCGATCACCAGTGTCGCGCGCCGCGACGTGCCGCGAAAGGCCGACGCGAGGCCGGCCTTGCTGTGTTCCTCATAGTCGACGCCGTAGGTGGACGCCACTGCCTGGGCGTCGGCGACCGCGCCGCTTTTGCGCAACTGGCCGATACGCTGGTGGATCTGGAACTGCGGGCTTTCCTTGAGCTTGCGCGCCATGATCGCAATGACGATGGCCGGGATCGCCGCAAAGATAAAACAGCCCTGCCAGCCGACGGTCGGCAGCAACACGGCGGTCAATCCGGCGGCGGTCAGCGCGCCCACCGGCCAGCCACCCTGCACCAGGCTGTAGATGAAACCACGGCGCTTGGCCAGCCTCGGGTCATCGGAGGCAGCGTAGAGCTCGCTCAGATAGGTGGCATTGACGGTTTCTTCCGCGTAACCCAACCCGCCGAGAGAACGGATCAGGATCAACGGGGACTTGCCCCAGGCACCGCCGATGGCCGTCAGCGCCGAACAGATCGCCGCGCCGCTGACGGTGAAGATGATCCCCATGCGCCGGCCCAAGCGGTCCACCAGGGGGCCGATGGCCAACGCCACCACCGCCGTGCCGACCGCCACCCAGGTGGCGATTTCGGCTTGCTCGACTTCGCTCCAATTGAAGTGCCGGCCGATTTCCGGCAACAACGTGCCGAACAGAATGAAGTCGTAGACCGCAAACACCCAGGCAAAAAAAGCGATCCAGGTGGCAAAGCGCACCTGGGCCGAGGTCAATTGCTCGGGCTTCCAACCAGTCAGGTCGAGTTTGTTGTAGATGGACATGAGAACACGCCTCGAATAAATGCCGGATCAGCGGCTGCGGGGGTTGCGGCGAATGAAGTCGTCGGCAATTTCATCGAACGTGACGAAGCGCACGCCGGCATGGCCCTGGATGTGTTCGATCAGGCGCTCCAGCATCAGCAGCACCTGCGGGCGCCCGGAGACGTCGGGGTGGATCGTCATGGTGAACACGGCATGCTCGTGTTCGCGATAGACCCAGTCGAACTGGTCGCGCCACATCTCTTCGAGGTGCCGCGGGTTGACGAAACCGTGGCTGTTGGGCGACTTCTTGATGAACATCATCGGTGGCAGGTCGTCGAGGTACCAATTCGCTGGGATTTCCACCAGATCGGTTTCCTGGCCACGCACCAGCGGTTTCATCCAGGTGTCCGGGTGCTGGCTGTAGTCGATCTTGGTCCAGCTGTCGCCGACGCGAACGTAGTAGGGATGGAAGTCGTTGTGCATCAGGCTGTGGTCGTACTTGATGCCTTTCTTGAGCAGCAGCTCGTTGGTCACTTTGCTGAATTCCCACCAGGGCGCGACATAGCCGGTAGGCCGCTTGCCGGTCACTTGGGTAATCAACTCGATGGATTTATCGAGCACCGCCTCTTCCTGCTGTGGGGTCATCGCGATGGGGTTTTCGTGGCTATAGCCGTGCACGCCGATCTCGTGGCCCGCATCCGCCACGGCTTTCATCTGCTCGGGAAAGGTCTCCAGGGAGTGCCCGGGGATAAACCAGGTGGTACGCAAACCGTAGCGCTCGAACAACTTGAGCAGCCGCGGCGAGCCGACTTCACCGGCAAACAGGCCGCGGGAAATATCGTCGGGTGAGTCTTCACCGCCGTAGGAGCCGAGCCAGCCCGCCACGGCGTCGACATCGACCCCAAATGCACAAAGAATATCTTTAGCCATGATCGGCCTCCGGTTGTGGTGGTTCAAACATCAATCAGGGATTGGCCAGCGTCGCCTCGACCGAGCGCGCGACTCGCAGGAGCCGGGCATCCTCGCCTTGAGGCACGCTGAGCAGCAGGCCGGTGGGCAGCCCCTGGCTGTCACGGCCGCTGGGCAGGTTGACGCCGGGCATGTCGAGCAAACTGCCGGGCATCGTCAGGCTCAGGGTCGCGAGATTGGTACGGACAAACAGTTCGTCGTCAGTCTCCAAAGGCGCCAGCGGCGGGGCGACATGGGCCACGGTCGACGTAATCAGCACCGCGCCGTCGAGTTCCTCGACGAGTTGGCGTTGCAAGGTCGATCCCGCGTCGTAAAGCTTGAGCACCTGGCTGGCGGTCATGGGCCGCGCCGCTTCGAGACGCCGGCGTACCCGCGGGTCGAGACGTTCGGCATCGGCGCTGTCGAGCAAGGCCTCATGCAAGGCGAACGCCTCGGCGGCCCCCAGCCAGCCGTGGTCGCGGATCAGCGCGAGGCTGGCCTGGAAAGCCGGCAATGGCCGAATCTCCACCAGCGCCCCAGCGGTGCGCAGCGCCTGGACACCGGCCAGCAAATTGGCCCGCACCGCGGCCTCGACACGAGCATCCTCCAACACCGCTTGCTCGACCCAGAAACGCTGCCCGGCCAGGCTGCGCACCGGTGGCGCTTGCCGTGGGTCGCGACCCTGAAGCAATTCGTCGATCATCCAGGCGTCACGCACACTGCGAGTCAGCGGGCCGATGCTGTCGATGCTGTGGGCCAGAGGAAATACCCCATCGCGACTGTAACGACGGGAGCTGGCGCGAACCCCCACCAAAGCGTTGAAAGCCGCCGGGATACGGATCGAACCGGCGGTATCGGTGCCCATGGCGATCGGCACGATGCCCGCCGCGACCGCCACCGCCGAGCCGCTGGAGGAGCCGCCGGGGATCCGCGGTTGTGCATCGCTGAACGGGTTGACCGGCGTGCCGAAGTGCGGGTTGAGGCCGAGCCCTGAATAGGCGAACTCGCTGAGGTTGGTCTTGCCCAGGCAGACCATGCCGGCCCGGCTGAGCAGGCTGACACTGGCCGCGTCCAGCAACGCGGGCGGTGCGTTCCGGCGCACCGCCGCTGCCGCGGTGGTGACACTGCCGGCCACATCGAACAAGTCCTTCCAGGCCATCGGCACACCGTCGAAGCCGCTCAACGGTTGCCCGGCACGCCAGCGCGCCGCCGAGGCCTGCGCTTCACGCCGGGCCCGGGCCTCGGTCAACGACACGAACACGTGTTCGGCGCGAGCGGCTTGCTCCAGCGCTTGTTCCAGCACCTGGACCGGATCGGTGCGCCCTGACGCGAAGGCTTCGGCCAGTGCAATGGCATCCAGCGAGGAAAATGGGCTCATGGGCTGCGGCATCCAAAAAACGTATCTATTATTAAAATGTACATTTTGTATGGAGCAGATTCCGTGCCAGCTACGCTTATACAATCCATAGCTGCCGAACGCCAAAACGCCCAGAGGGGCTGGAACCATCGGCTTAGAGCTGCGTGGATGACTTGGATGAGCGGGGCCCTGGCCAACATCCAGATGACAGGCTTATCTAATGTATATTTTTATAAAAGATACATTTAGGTGCATAAAAGTAACGTTTTGATGGAGCGAGCCCCACGAAAGGGCGCGCCAATGTGACCCTCAGTGACACAGGACACTGTGAGAGAATCCCTCCATCGCCGTCATGCCCAGAGGAATCGATGAAAGCAGCGCCAGCCCAAGACCCGCGTACCGCGTCTCGCTACGCAATGATTCATCAGGTATTGCGCGATGCAATCACCGAGGGCACC
Organism: Pseudomonas sp. NFACC14; assembly: GCF_900106885.1. NCBI lineage: Bacteria > Pseudomonadati > Pseudomonadota > Gammaproteobacteria > Pseudomonadales > Pseudomonadaceae > Pseudomonas > Pseudomonas sp. NFACC14. The sequence goes on along the minus strand of NZ_FNOA01000017.1, from coordinate 98,120 downwards.
GCACTGCAGGGCTTGGTATTACTGGAAGCACCGCTGGCGGAGCTGTTCGGCACCAGTCGTGTGCCGGTGCGCAAGGCGCTGGATCTGTTGCACGAGGAGCGGTTGATCAGCCGTTTTGACGGGCGTGGGTACTTGATCAATCCCCTGGGCTTGGACATCGAGCCGCTGCGCCTGCCCTTGAGCCATGTTCACCTTGGCCTGGCGCGTGGCGAAGAACGGGTGGACACGCGACCACTGGGCGAGCGGATCCACGAAGAAATCGGCAGCGCGCTGCTGACCTGTATTACCTTCGGCCACTACCGCCTCGATGAACAAGCCGCCGCCGAGCACTACGGCGTGAGCCGGGCCGTGGTGCGAGAAGCCTTGATGCGCCTGAGGGACCGGGGCTTGCTGGAAAAAGAGCCCTACTCACAGTGGCTGGCCGGCCCGCTCACGGCCCGGGAAGTCACCGAAGATTATGAGTTGCGCGCCTGCCTGGAGCCCGAGGCGCTACGTCAAAGTGCGCCAGGGCTGAGCCGCGAACAACTGCAAGCCATGCTGGAACGGGTAACCCAGGCGCAACAGGCTGAGCATTGCCCGGAAGAGACGATCCAGCGCATCGAGGAAGACCTGCACCAGCACTGCCTCAGCGGCCTGCAGAATCGCAAAATGGCAGCGCTGATTCGCCAGGCCCAAAGCCCGATGATCATCAGCCGGATTTTTTCCCGGCTGCTGGGAATCGGCGCGGACCCCGCCATGCTGGCCGAGCACCGCCTGATCCTGGAACTGTTGCTGCACGGTGCCTTCGACGCCGCCGCGCTGAACCTCAAGGAGCATTTGCAACGCGCCCGGCAACGGATGTTGCAACGCCTCAAGGTGCTATCGGTCGTGCCGGAGCAGGACTTGCCACCCTACCTGAGCAAAATCAGCTGATCGCCCACGGACAGCGACCAGCCCTCAGCTTTCCAGCAATCCATGCAATTCCACGAACTGCTGGGTCAGCTTGTGCCGCGGGTCAAGGTGGATCAGCGGCAGGCTGGCCTGGTGGGATTCGCGCATGCGCACCGAACTGCTCAAGTACACCGGCAATACCGGCAGGCCTTCGGCGATCAGTTCGTCGAGAATCTGCTGCGGCAGGCTGGCACGGGCCTGGAACTGGTTGACCACGATGCCTTCGACTTCCAGGCCTTCGTTATGGTCGTCCTTGAGTTCTTCAATTTCCGCCAGCAGGCCGTACAAGGCCTGACGGGAGAAGCTGTCGCAGTCGAACGGAATCAGCACCCGATCAGCGGCGATCAACGCTGAAACCGCATAGAAATTCAGCGCTGGCGGGGTGTCCAGGTAAATCCGGTCGTAATCCTCCTCCAGTTCTTCGAGCAATTTGCGCAGCTTGTTGATCTTGTGCTTCGCCTCGAGCTTGGGCTGCAGGTCCGTCAGCTCCGCCGTGGCGGTGATCACGTGCAGGTTGTCGAACGGCGTTTCGTAGATATCCACCTTGTTCTTTTTCGAGAAAGGCCCGGACGACAGGGTCTGCTTGAAGAAGTCGGCGATGCCCATGGGGATATCGTCGCCGGTCAGGCCAGTCAGGTATTGAGTGGAATTGGCCTGGGCATCCAGGTCCACCAACAGCGTGCGATAGCCCTCGCTGGCGCTGACTGCCGCCAGATTGCAGGCGATGCTGGACTTGCCCACGCCACCTTTCTGATTGAACACCACACGCCGCATGTCAAAACCTCCGTGTATCAAAGATTCCCGAGTGTAGTAGGCCGCGACACTGCTTAGCTACCTTCTGCGTAGAAGGACTACAGCAACAGTGGCTTTTCCAACGATTCAGACGTCAATCGTGCCCGGATAAAGACAGAAACAACCGACAGACACGCCCGTGACGATCGCGATAATGGTCCAAGCCAGGCATCGAGTGGACCGACTCGTACATTTTGCTGGGCAAAATGTAACCAGTATTTGCTACAAGCCAACCGCACCGGGATAATGCGCGCCACTTGGGTCGCAAGGCCATGCAGGGTAGGACGCGGGTCAAACCACTGAACCGTGACAATAAAAGCCCCGCAGGGGTGGGATGAGTCTTGATCAATTTCAATATCGCCCAATGGCGCGCGTGGGCCCCTGGGCTCGAAAGCGTGGACGACTGGCAGGCCTGGAGCCGACAGCCGGTTGTATTGCCGGCCAGCGATGCCGCCCCCGACGTATCGTTCCTGCCTGCCATGCAGCGTCGTCGCCTCAGCCGCCTGGCGCGGATGGCCTTCAGTGTCGGCTGGCCACTGGCCGAGGGCCAGCCGGGCCTACCGTTGGTCTTTATTTCCCGCCACGGCGAAACCCCGCGCACGTTCGAGATTCTCAAGGACCTGGCGGCCAACCAGCCCTTGTCGCCAACCCAGTTCAGCCTGTCGGTGCACAACGCCGTGATCGGCCTGTGGTCGATCATGCGCGGCGAAACCAGCGAAATGACCGCCCTGGCCGCCACCGGCGACGGCTTGGAGCACGGCGTGCTGGAGGCCGCCGCCTTGTTGAACGAAGGCTCGCCGGCGGTGTTGCTGGTGATCACCGAAGAACAACCGCCGCAGGTCTACGCACCGTGGGTCGATGACGTGCCTTTCCCCTATGCCGTGGGCCTGCTGCTGACGCCCGGCGACGACTGGCGATTGGACCTGTCCGCGCAGGCCGGCCAACGATCCGGCGGCGACTGGCCCCATGCCCTGGACCTGTTGCGTACCCTGCTGAACAACGAAACCACCTGCCAACATGCCTGGAAGAATCGTGTATGGAACTGGCAACGCAACCGGTGACCGGTAAACATCGCGACGCCTATTACTGGCGCCTGGTCGCGACCGCCGCAAGCTTCGCCCTGTTCGGGCTGGGCGGCCTGTGCCTGCGCTTGCTGGTTTTTCCGTTGCTGGCCTGGCTGCCCGGCGATGCCCAGGCCCACCGACAGAGGGCTCGACGCACCGTCGGGCGGTTGTTCCGGTTTTTTATCCGGTTCATGGCCCGTACCGGCGTGCTCACCTACCAGATCGATGGCGCCGAACGGCTCGGGCGCCCCGGGCAGATGATCATTGCCAATCACCCCTCGCTGATCGACGTGGTGTTCCTGATCGGGCTGGTGCCCAACGCCAACTGCGTGGTCAAGCAAAGCCTGTGGGACAACCCCTTTACCCGTGGTCCATTGCGTTCAACCCAGTACATCAGTAATGACGGCAGCATGGACATGCTCGATGCCGCCAGCGATACCCTGCAAGCTGGCCAGACGCTGATCGTGTTTCCCGAAGGAACGCGCACCCAGCCAGGCCAGGTGCCGGCCTTTCATCGGGGGGCCGCGGCCATCGCCCTGCGGGGTGCGAAAATCCTCACGCCCGTCACGATCAAGGTCAACCCCACGACCCTGACCAAAGCCGAACCCTGGTATCGCATCCCCCGGCGCCGCGTGCACTTCAGTTTTCACGTCGGGGCCGATATAGATCCACAGGCGTTCGCCGCGCTCGGCCCGCCGCCCCAGGCTTCGCGCAGGCTCAACGATTTCTTGCATCACTATTTCATCAAGGAGCTCGCCGAAGATGAGCGATCTGCACCGTGACATCAAACAGCTGATCATCGACGCCCTCGGCCTGGAAGACATCGGCATCGACGACATCGGCGACCACCAGACCCTGTTCGGCGAAGGCCTGGGCCTGGATTCGGTGGATGCCCTGGAGCTAGGCCTGGCGATCCAGAAGGAGTACGGCATCAAGATCGACGCCGACGCCAAGGACACTCGTAACCATTTCAGCAATGTGGCAAGCCTTGCGGCCTTCGTCACTGCAAAACGCCCCTGAGACCGGACCATGCAAACTCGTGACGACATTTTCAACACCCTGCGTGACGCCCTGGTCGAGCTCTTCGAGCTGGACCCGGAGCGCGTGACGCTGGAATCGAACCTGTACCAGGACCTGGAAATCGACAGCATCGATGCGGTTGACCTGATCGACCACATCAAGCGCCAGACCGGCAAGAAAATCGCCGCCGAAGAGTTCAAGTCGGTGCGCACCGTCAATGACGTGGTCGAGGCGGTCTATCGACTGGTTCAACCGGCCGCATGACCCGGCTGATTGGCCTCGGCCTGCTGCTGGCGGGCCTGCTGTACCCCTTTGCGGTGTATTTCGGCATGGAGCATTTCGCCCCGTGGCAGTTCGGGCTGCTGCTGGGTAGCCTGTGGCTGGCCCGGGCGTTGCTAGGCAAGGGCGGTGACGGCAGCCGCTGGATGGCGACCACGGCGATCGTGTTCTGCGTGTTGCTCGCGCTGTTCGACAGCCCGCTCCTGCTGCGTTGGTACCCGGTGCTGATCAGCGGGTTCATGCTTGGGCTGTTCGCCCTGAGCCTGAAATACGGCCCGCCAATGATCGAACGCCTGGCCCGCCTGCGCGAACCGCAGCTGCCGGCCAAGGCGGTGGTCTATACGCGTCAGGTCACGGTGGCCTGGAGTGTGTTTTTCCTGTGTAACGGTTTGCTCGCCGCCGCCCTGACCCTCTGGGCGCCGCTGAGCTGGTGGATGTTGTACACCGGCCTGATTTCCTACGGATTGATGGGGCTGCTGTTTGTCATTGAATGGCTCATACGACAACGGGTAAGAGGCCGCCCATGAATTGGATAACACTTGAGCGGATGTTGCTCAGGGCTCAGCCGGAACGCGCCGTCGCGGTCGCTCCGGCGCTGGATCATTCGCAACTGCGGGACGCGGCGTTGCGCCTGGCGGCGGGCCTGCAAGCCCGGGGCGTACGCCAGGTGGCGGTGCACCTGGAAGATGCAGCCGACCTGGCCATCGCCCTGCTCGGTGCCTGGCACGCCGGCACGCGCGTCCTGCTTCCCGCCGACCTGCAAGCGCAGACACGCCAGCGCTGGGCGTCGGAGGTGGACCTGTGGCTGACCGACCAGCCCGGCGACACCCATCCCGACGACTTGCGACACGCGCCGATGGACGCCGCCGAACTGGACCTCGATCACTGCTGGCTGAGCCTGTGCACCTCCGGCTCCAGCGGCGAGCCCAAGCGCATCGAGAAAACCCTGCGGCAGTTGAGTAACGAAGTCCAGGCCCTGGAACAGCTGTGGGGCGCCGACCTGGGCCCGGCCTGCATGATCGGCAGCGTTGCCACCCAACATATCTACGGATTGCTGTTCCGAGTGCTGTGGCCGCTGTGTGCCGGGCGTCCGTTCGGACGCAGGCAATTGGCGTTCCCCGAAGACCTGCAACGCGCCAGCCGCGAGCAACCGGTGTTCGCCTGGGTCGCCAGCCCGGCGTTGCTCAAGCGCATGGGCGATAACCTCGACTGGCCGGCCCTGAGCAGCGTGCGCCGGGTGTTCTCCTCCGGCGGTGCCTTGCCAGCCGAGGCCGCGCAAAGCTTGCAGCGACGGCTGGGACAATGGCCGACGGAAATTTTCGGCAGCTCGGAAACCGGCGGTATCGCCTGGCGCCAGGGTGACTCATGGTGGCAGCCCTTTGCCGACGTCGAGCTGAGCCAGGACAGCGACGGCGCCTTGCTGATCGCTTCGCCCTACCTGCCCGCCGGGCATGTGGAACACACCGCTGACGCAGCGCGAATCGCCGCAGATGGACGCTTCGAGCTGCTCGGGCGACTGGACCGTATCGTCAAGCTCGAAGAGAAGCGCATCTCCCTGCCCATGCTCGAACAGGCGCTGGTGGCCCATGATTGGGTCAGCGAAGCGCGGCTGGGCGTGGTGCAGGAGAATCGCGCCTCCCTCGGCGCGCTGCTGGTGCTGAGCGAAGCTGGCCTGCGAGCCTTGCGCAACCAGGGTCGGCGGGCCGTGACCGAGGGCCTGCGCCGTCACCTGGGCGAACATTGCGAAACCCTGGCCCTGCCACGGCGCTGGCGCTGGCTGCGGCAGTTGCCGCTCAACGCCCAGGGCAAACTGCCCCAGGCCGAAGTCGAGGCGCTGCTGATGGCGCCACGCCCCAAAGCCCCCGAGGTGTTGGAGCAAGTCGAAACCGACGGTGAGTGGAGCCTGCGCCTGGTCGTGCCGCCTGACCTTGCGTACTTCAGCGGTCACTTCCCCACCGCCCCGGTATTACCCGGCGTGGTGCAGGTCGACTGGGCCTTGAGCATAGGTCGCCAACTGCTGGACCTGCCGCCGCGGTTCGTCGGCATGGAGGTGCTGAAATTCCAGCAACTGGTGCGCCCCGGTGACGACATCCAACTGCACCTGCGCTTCGACCGCGAGCGCGGCAAGCTGTACTTTGCCTACCGCAATGCCACGGCGGCCTGTTCCAGCGGGCGGATTGTGTTGGGGATGGCGAATGATTAATGCTCACACTGCCCTCCTGTGGCGAGGGAGCTTGCTCCCGCTGGGCGGCGTAGGAGCTGAGGAGTGCAACGAGGCTGCGATCTTGTCCCAGACAGTTGAGTCGCAAGTGAAAGATCAACATCAAAAGATCGCAGCCTTCGGCAGCTCCTACAGCGGGAGCAAGCGCCCTCGCCACAAAATGCACCTTAGCCACCGAGACATGCCGCATGCATAACCCCTGCGCCGTCATCCCGGTCTACAACCACGAAACCGCCATCTCGGCGGTGGTCCAGGCGTTGCTCGCCAACGGCCTGCCCTGCGTGCTGGTGGATGACGCCAGCAACCCGGCATGTGCCGCCGTACTGGAACGGCTGGCCGAAGGCGAGCAGGTGCATCTGGTCAGGCTCGCCGTCAACCAGGGCAAGGGCGGCGCGGTGATGACCGGCTTGCGCGAAGCGTCGCGCCTGGGTTTCAGCCACGCCTTGCAGGTGGACGCCGACGGGCAGCACGACCTGGACGACGTGAAGACCTTCATCGAGCAATCCCGTGCCCACCCGGACGCAGTGATCTGTGGCTATCCGCACTACGACGCCAGCGTGCCGAAAGGTCGCCTCTACGCGCGCTACCTGACCCACGTCATGGTCTGGATCAACAGCCTGTCCCTGCAAATCCGCGACTCGATGTGCGGCTTTCGGGTCTATCCCTTGGCACCGACCCTGGCGCTGATCGACTCGGCCAATATCGGCAAGCGCATGGATTTCGACTCGGACATCCTGGTGCGCCTGGCCTGGCGCAATCAGCCGATGCACTGGCTGCACACCCGGGTCCATTACCCTCGGGACGGCGTTTCGCATTTTCGCCTGTTCCACGACAACGTGCTGATTTCCAGCATGCACACCCGGCTGTTCTTCGGCATGCTGGTGCGCGCGCCCCTGATTCTCTGGCGACGGTGGCGGGCATGAGTCTTCAGGCAGACAAGCAACATTGGGCCGACCGCCAGGAGCGCGGCAGTTTCTGGCTGATGAAACTCACCGCGCTCGCCGCCAAGGTGCTCGGCCGACGCTTGCTGACCCCGGTGCTGTACGGCATCGTCCTGTACTTTTTCATTTTCGGCCGCAGCGCGCGCCAGGCGGCCTGGCAATACCAGCAGCGCCTGGCCGACTGGAGCGCGCGCCCCGAACTGCGCCCGACCCGCTGGCGGGTGTTCGGGCAGTTCATGGCGTTCGCCGACTCCTTGCTCGACAAGCTCGACGTCTGGAACGGCAAGCTGAGCATCGACCAGATCGAAATCGTCGACCCGGCGCTGCTGCGCAATCACCTGCGCGATACCCGCGGGCAGATGCTGGTGGGCGCGCACCTGGGCAACCTGGAGATGTGCCGGGCCCTGGCCGAACTGGGCGAGAAAGTGACCATGAACGTGCTGGTGCACACCAAGCACGCCGAGCAGTTCAACCGTTTGCTGGGCGAGGCCGGTGCCACGCACTTGCGGCTGATCCAGGTCAGTGAGCTGAACCCGGTGATCATGTTGCAACTGAGCGAACGCCTGGAGCGCGGCGAGTGGCTGGCGATTGCCGGCGACCGCGTGCCACTGCACGGCGGACGCAGCGTGATCGTGGACTTCATGGGCCACCCGGCGGCATTCCCCCAAGGCCCCTGGTTGCTGGCCGGCCTGCTGAAATGCCCGGTCAACCTGCTGATGTGCCTCAAGCACGAGGGGCGCTATCGCGTCACGCTCGAACCCTTCGCCGAGACCGTGGTGTGGAAGCGCAACGAGCGCGAACAAGTGATTGCCCATTGGGCCGGCCATTATGCCGAGCGCCTGGCGCAGTACTGCCTCCAGGGGCCCCAACAGTGGTTCAACTTTTACCCTTTCTGGAAGACCGATGACGATGCCCACTCTTGAGCCGGTAACCTTCGGCGAACGCCCCCTGCGCATCGAGGATGTGCTGGCCCTGGCCAACCGTCAGGCCCCGACGCAGTTGCAGGATGACCCGGCGTTCCGCCAGCGCATCGCCAAGGGTGCGCAATTCCTCGACTCCTTGCTGGACAAGGAAGGCGTGATCTACGGCGTGACCACCGGCTACGGTGACTCTTGCGTGGTGGCGGTGCCGCTGCACCATGTCGAGGCCCTGCCGCGTCACCTGTACACGTTCCACGGCTGCGGCCTGGGCAAGCTGCTGGACGCCCAGGCCACCCGCGCGGTGCTGGCGGCGCGCTTGCAGTCGCTGTGCCACGGCGTGTCCGGGGTGCGGGTGGAACTGCTGGAGCGGCTCCAGGCCTTTCTCGAACACGACATCCTGCCGCTGATCCCGGAAGAAGGCTCGGTGGGCGCCAGCGGTGACCTGACGCCACTGTCCTATGTGGCGGCCACGTTGTCCGGCGAACGGGAAGTGATGTTCCGCGGCGAGCGGCGCCTGGCCGCCGATGTGCACCGTGAGTTGGGCTGGACCCCACTGGTGCTGCGGCCCAAGGAGGCCCTGGCGCTGATGAACGGCACCGCTGTGATGACCGGCCTGGCCTGCCTGGCCTTCGCCCGGGCCGACTACTTGTTGCAATTGGCGACCCGTATCACCGCGTTGAACGTCGTTGCCCTGCAAGGCAACCCGGAACATTTCGACGAGCGCCTGTTCGCCGCCAAGCCACACCCAGGGCAAATGCGGGTCGCCGCGTGGCTGCGCAAGGACCTGGCGATCGACGCGCCGACGGCGCCGCTGCATCGCCTGCAGGATCGCTACTCCCTGCGCTGCGCGCCCCATGTACTCGGCGTGCTGGCCGACAGTCTGGGCTGGCTGCGTTCGTTCATCGAGACCGAACTCAACAGCGCCAACGACAATCCGATCATCGACGCCGAAGCCGAACGCGTGCTCCACGGCGGGCATTTCTACGGTGGGCATATCGCCTTCGCCATGGACAGCCTGAAGAACCTGGTGGCCAACGTCGCCGACCTGCTCGACCGGCAACTTGCCTTGCTGGTGGACGAGCGCTACAACCACGGCCTGCCGAGCAACCTGTCCGGCGCCAGCGCCGAGCGGGCGATGCTCAACCACGGGTTCAAGGCCGTGCAGATCGGCACCAGCGCCTGGACCGCCGAGGCGCTGAAAAACACCATGCCGGCCAGCGTGTTCTCGCGTTCCACCGAATGTCACAACCAGGACAAGGTGAGCATGGGCACCATCGCCGCCCGGGACGCGATCCGTGTGCTGGAACTGACCGAACAGGTCGCCGCCGCCACGTTGCTGGCGGCCAACCAGGGCGTATGGCTGCGCAGTCGTGCCGAAGACGCGCGGCCGTTGCCGCCGGCCCTGGCCGCCATGCACCAGCAACTGGCGGAGGATTTCGCCCCGGTCATCGAAGACCGCGCCCTGGAAGGCGAATTGCGCCTGTGCCTGCAACGCATTGCCGAACAACATTGGAGGCTGCATGCGTAGCCAAGGCGTTCTGCACGTCGACACCCACATCGTGGTGCCGTTTTTCGACGTCGATTCGATGAACGTGGTCTGGCACGGCCACTACGTCAAATACCTGGAAGTGGCTCGCTGTGCGCTGCTCGACCTGATCGGCCACAACTACAACGACATGCTCGAATCCGGCCATGCCTGGCCGGTCATCGACCTGCAACTGCGCTACGTGCGCAGCGCCGTGTTCGGCCAGGCCCTGACCGTGCGTGCCAGCCTGGTGGAGTGGGAGAACCGGCTGAAGATCAATTACCTGATCAGCGACGCAGCCACCGGCGAGCGCCTGACCCGCGCCAGTTCGGTACAAGTGGCCGTGGACATCGCCAGCCGCGAAATGCTGCTGGCCTCGCCCCGGGTCTTTGTCGAAGCCGTCGAAAGGAAACTGCCATGAAACGTTTGTCGATCTGCCTGCTGCTGTGTTGCCTGGCGCCGTTGGCCCAGGCCTTCGACCTGCAGCAATTGAGCGACCAACTGGCCCGTCCGGAGGTGATCCACGGCCAGTTCATCCAGGAAAAACACCTGCGCGCCCTGCCCCAACCCCTCACCAGCAAAGGCCGCTTCGTACTGGCGAAAAACCACGGCCTGCTGTGGCTGCTGCAAACCCCGCTGCAACAGGACTACCGCATCACCGCCCAAGGCATCGCCCGGCGGGACGGCAATGCCTGGCAGATGCTGCCGAACAAGAGCGCCGGCGCCGAGCAGAACCGCCTGTTCCTGGCGGTATTGCAGGGCGACAGCAGTGGCTTGCAACGGGATTTCGAGCTGAGCCTGTCGGGCGAACCGCAGCAGTGGAAACTCACCCTGACCCCGCGCTCGGTGCTGCTCAAGCAGGTCTTCAACCAGATCAACATCGACGGCGGCGAACTGGTCCAGCGCATCGAACTGCTGGAAACCCAGGGCGACAGCACCGTACTGCGCATGCAGGACAGCACCAGCGCACAGCCCTTGAGCGAAGCGGAGCAACATGATTTTGCCGAGTGAACGGATGCTGCCACGGCTGTTCCTGATCCTGCTGCTGGCAGTGCTCGCGCTCGCCGGCTGGCAGTGGCGCAACGGCGCGCCGCTGTCGGCCAATCTCATGGAACTGGTGCCGGGCACGTCGCCCGATGCCCTGGAACTGATCGCCGAACAGCGCATGCAGGAACCGCTCAATCGCGAGGTGCTGGTGCTGGTCGGTCATGCCGATCGCCAGCAAGCCATCGCCCTGGCGCAAACCCTCGGCGAGCAATGGCAGGCCAGCGGTCTGTTCGACAAGGTGCAGTGGACGTTGCAGGCCGACTTGCCGGCGCTGCGTACGCAACTGCTCAACGGGCGGTTGGCGATGCTCTCGGCGGCTGACCGGCAGCAACTGATCGAACAGCCCCAGGCGTTCATCCAACAACGGGTACAGGCCCTGTTCGACCCGTTCAGCGGCTTCAGCCTGGTGCCGAACCAGGACGATTGGCTGGGCCTGACCGGACGCATCCAGAACAGCCAGCCCCAACGCGGCGCGATCAAATTCGACATCGGCAGTGGGGCCCTGATCGCCGATGCCGACGGTAAAAGCTGGGTGATGCTGCGGGCCCGTGCCCAGGGCACCGCCTTCGACATGAACCTGCCGTTGCAAGTGGCCGGGCTGCTGCAACGCAGCCGCGACCAGGCGGGCCAGGCCCAAGGGCAACTGCTGGCGGCCAGCGGCCTGCTGTACGCCGCCAGCGGCCAGCAACAGGCGTCGCGGGAAATCACCTGGGTCGGCGGTGGCGCGACGGTCGGCATCTTACTGCTGCTGTTGCTGGCCTTCCGGCGCCTGCGGGTGTGGCTGGCGTTCGTGCCGGTGCTGGTGGGCATGCTGTTCGGCGCGGTGGCGTGCGTGGCCTTGTTCGGGCGCATGCATGTGATGACCCTGGTTTTGGGGTCCAGCCTGATCGGCGTCGCGGTGGATTACCCCTTGCACTACCTGTCCAAGAGCTGGAGCCTCAAGCCATGGCGCAGTTGGCCGGCCTTGCGCCTGACCCTGCCGGGGCTGAGCCTGAGCCTGGCGACCACGTGCATCGGCTACCTGGCCCTGGCCTGGACGCCGTTTCCGGCCCTGACCCAGATCGCGATATTTTCCGCCGCCGGGCTGGTGGGTGCCTACTTGACCGCGGTGTGCCTGTTGCCGGCGCTGCTCAACGGTGCGGATTTGCGTCCGGCCCAGTGGCCGCTGCGGCTGTGCGAAGGCCTGCTCCAGATCCGCCAGGCGTTGTTGGCACGGGTGCCTACGCCAGTGCTGCTGGTGTTGCTGCTGAGCTTCTGCGCGGGCGGCCTCTGGCACCTGACCACGAAAAACGACATCCGCCAGTGGATCGGCACGCCCCAGCACCTCACCGACGAAGCCCGCGACATCGCGCGCATCACCGGCTTCCAGCCCACCAGCCAGTTCTTCCTGATCCGCGCCGACAATCAGTCTCAACTGCTGGAACGCCAGACCGCCCTCAACGAACGCCTGGACCAGTTGATCGCCCTGGAAAAACTCCAGGGCTACCTGTCGCTGAACCAACTGGTGAGCCCGCCCGCCGACCAGCAGAAAGTGCGTGAGGCCCTGGCCCGGTTGCCGGCTGTCTGGCAGCCGTTGCTGGACCTGGGCGTGCCGGTCGCCGCGCTACAAGCGGAACTGGCGCAATTGCAGGCCTTGCCGGTGACCGACATCGATGCCGCGCTGGCCGGCCCCCTGGCCGAGCCGTACCGCACGCTCTGGCTCGGCCCCACCGCCCAAGGCGTCGCGGCCATGATCAGCCTGCAAGGCTTGAACGATGCCGCGCTCCTGCGGGTGCAAGCCGTGGACCTGCCGGGGGTACAACTGGTGGATCGCCTGGGCGACCTGAACCGGGTGTTCGCCGCCACGCAGGTCAGCGCCGCCGAGTTGAAACTGGCCTCCTGCGTGCTGATCGTGCTGGTACTGATCTGGCCGTTCGGGGTCGGTGCGGCCTTGCGCATCGTCGCCCTGCCATTGCTGGCCGCGCTGTGCAGCCTGGCGAGCCTCGGCTGGCTGGGGCAGCCACTGACCCTGTTCAGCTTGTTCGGCCTGCTGCTGGTGACGGCCATCGGCGTCGATTACGCGATTCTGATGCGCGAGCAGATTGGTGGCGCGGCGGTGAGCCTGCTGGGCACTTTCCTGGCAGCGATCACCACCTGGCTGTCGTTCGGCCTGCTGGCGCTTTCCAGCACACCGGCGGTGAGTAATTTCGGCCTGGCGGTGAGCCTGGGGCTGGCCTTCAGTTTCATGCTGGCGCCGTGGGCCGGGCGTCACGAACACCCCACACCCGCTCAAGAAGACCCACGATGATTACGGATATTCGAGGAATCCCAATGCCTGTGACTGAAACGGAATATCGCCAGGTCGTCGTCATCGGTGCCGGCCCGTCCGGGGCGATTGCCGCCGCGCTGCTCAAGCGCAAGGGCCACGATGTGCTGGTCATCGAGCGCCAGCATTTCCCACGGTTCTCCATCGGTGAGAGCCTGTTGTCCCACTGCCTGGATTTCGTTGAAGAAGCCGGCATGCTCGACGCGGTGAATGCCGCCGGGTTCCAGCGCAAGAACGGCGCCGCGTTCGCCTGGGGCGAGCGCTACAGCGCCTTCGACTTCGGCGATACCTTCAGCAACGGCAAACCCACCACGTTCCAGGTGCAACGGGCCGACTTCGACAAATTGCTGGCCGACCAGGCCGTCCTGCAAGGCGTGGAGATCCGCTACGGCCAAGCGATTGCCAGTGCCGACTTCACCCTCGCCAAACCACGACTGGGCGTGCAGCGTGAAGACGGCAGCGAGTACTGCGTCGAGGCTGACTTCGTGCTCGATGCCAGCGGCTACGGTCGCGTCCTGCCGCGCCTGCTGGACCTTGAGGCGCCGTCGAACTTCCCGCTGCGCCAGGCGGTGTTCACGCACATCGAGGATCGCATCGACGCTCCAGCGTTCGACCGGGAAAAGATCCTCATCACCACCCACCCGAGCAAACGTGACGTGTGGTTCTGGACCATTCCGTTCAGCGGCGGACGCTGCTCGGTGGGCGTGGTCGCGGCGGCGGAACATTTCGCCGGCCGCACCGACGACCTCGATGCCTGCCTGCGCGGTTTCATCGACGAAACCCCGAGCCTGGCCGGCGTACTGCAAAATGCGGAGTGGGATACCCCGGCGCGGACCATCGGCGGCTACTCGGCCAACGTCAAGACTCTGCACGGCCCTGGCTTTGCCCTGTTGGGCAACGCCGCGGAATTCCTCGACCCGGTGTTCTCCTCCGGCGTGACCATTGCCATGCGTTCGGCGAGCATGGCCGCCGATGTACTCCACCGTCAGTTGCAGGGTGAAAGCGTCGATTGGCAAAGCGAGTTTGCCGAGCCGCTCAAGCGTGGCGTCGACACCTTCCGCTGCTATGTCGAGGGCTGGTACGCCGGCACCTTCCAGGACGTGATCTTCTACACCGAAGGCTCGGACGACATCCGACGCATGATCAGTTCGATCCTGGCGGGCTACGCCTGGGATCAGCGCAACCCGTTTGTCAGTGAACCCAAGCGGCGCCTGCGCATGCTCTCGGAAATCTGCGCAAGCCCGGCGCCGAGTCAGCAACCATGAGCTACCTGAGCGACAACTACGTCGAAGAAACCCGCTTCGGCTTCTGGTTCCTGCGCAGCCACACCTGGCAGCACCACGTGTTGCGCGTGGCGATCAACGACCTGCGCAGCCTGTTCGGCACCGCGCTGCCGGCCAATCCGGTGCTGCTGGACGCCGGCTGCGGCCAGGGCAAATCATTCCAATACCTGCGCCAGGTGTTCGCGCCACAACACCTGATCGGCGTGGATGCCGACCCTCACAGCCTGGACCTGAGCCGGGAGGAGGCCGCGCGCCAAGGCATGAGCGTGGAACTGATCGGCAGCGACTGCGCGACCTTGGCGGTGCCCGACGCCAGCGTCGACCTGCTGTTCTGCCACCAGACGTTCCATCACCTGGTGGAGCAGGAAAAAGCCCTCGCCGAGTTCTACCGCGTACTCAAGCCCGGCGGCTATCTGATGTTCGCCGAATCCACCGAAGCCTACATCGATACCTGGGTGATCCGCTGGCTGTTCCGCCACCCCATGCACGTGCAGAAAAGTGCCGCGCAGTACCTGCAGATGATCCGCGATCAAGGGTTCCGGTTCGAAGACCGCAACGTCTCCTACCCGTACCTGTGGTGGAGCCGTGCCACGGATTTCGGCCTGCTGGAGCGCTTTGGCCTGCGCCGGCCCAAGCCATTTGGCGAGCGTGAGGAAACCCTGGTCAATGTGGTGGCGCGCAAGCCTGGCGAAGGGGCTGCCGGATGATCCGTGGCCTGCTGATCGCCTGTGTGTTGCTGCTCAGCGCCTGCGCCAGCCAGGCGCCGCTGCCCGCACGCACGCCGACCCTGGCGTTGCCGATGCAACTGCACATCGAGCGGACCCTGGCCGGCCAACGCCAGGACTGGTTGCTGGTGATCCAGCGCGAAGACACCGGCATCCGTTGGTCGATGATGGACCCGCTGGGCATTCCCGTGGCCCGCCAGCGCCTGGTCGACGGCCAGTGGCAGGCCGACGGTCTGCTGCCACCCAATGCCGAGGCCCGGGAGTTGTTCGCCGCGCTGTTGTTCGCCCTGACCCCCGACGCCGAGCTGTCCGGCAACTATCCGGCGGCCCGGCGACAGGCGTCGCAACGGACCCTCGTTAATCGCTGGCAGGTGCGCTACACGCAGCCTTTGGATTTTGAAATGAGCCTGCCCCAAGGCCCCCGCTACCGCATCACACCGTTGACCGAGAACGCCCCATGACCGCCTACCTGAATGCCCTCGGGGTGATCTGCGTCCTGGGCCGCGACAAGCACACTGTCGCGCGCAACCTGTTTGCCGGCGACTGCTCGGGCGTGCGCAGCGAGGATGGCTGGGTGGCCGAACGGGCCTTGCCGGTCGCCGCGGTACCGGGTGAACTCGCGCCCATCCCCCCTGCCCTGGCGGCGCAACGCAGCCGCAATAATCAACTGCTGCTGGAAGCGGGTCTGCAGATTCGCGCCGAGATCGACCTGGCCATCCAGACCTACGGGCGCGCTCGCATCGGCATCGTCCTGGGCACCAGCACGTCGGGCATCGATGAGGCCAGCCAGGGCATTGCCCACTATCTGCGCGAGCAGCGCTTCCCCGACGGCTACGACTACCAGCAACAGGAACTCAGCGCGCCGGCCAATTTTCTTTCCGACTGGCTCGGCCTGAGCGGCCCGTCCTACGTGATTTCCACGGCCTGTACCTCCAGCGCCCGCGCCTTGATGAGCGCCCGGCGCCTGTTGGACCTGGGCCTGTGCGATGCGGTGCTGTGCGGCGGCGTGGACAGCCTGTGCACACTGACCCTCAACGGTTTTTCCGCGTTGGAGGCGGTGTCGAACGAACGCTGCAATCCGTTCTCGGTGAACCGCAGCGGCATCAACATCGGCGAAGCGGCGGTGCTGTTTCTCATGAGCAAGACGCCAGGCGAGGGCACACCGATTGCCTTGCTCGGCGACGGCGCCAGTTCCGATGCCCACCATATCTCCGCGCCCGAACCCAGCGGTCGCGGCGCACGCCAGGCCATGGAAAAAGCCCTGCGCTGCGCCGGCCTCGACGCCCACCAGATCGACTACCTGAACCTGCATGGCACCGCTACGCAACACAATGACGCCATGGAAAGCCAGGCCGTGGCCGGACTGTTCCCGGCGGGCGTGCCCTGCTCGTCCACCAAGCCCATGACCGGCCATACCCTCGGCGCGGCCGGGGCGCTGGAAGCGGCGTTCTGCTGGCTGGCCCTGAGCACACAGAACACCGCCCAGGCCTTGCCGCCGCACATCTGGGACGGCCAGGCCGATCCTGCCCTGCCAGCGCTCGACTGGGTCACCGCCGACACCCGCCTGAAACCCGCCACTACGCGCCGCCTGATGAGCAATTCATTTGCCTTCGGCGGCAACAACGTCAGCCTGATTATCGGAGACGCCCCATGACTGACTGGCCGCTCGCCGAACTGCTGCCCCATGCCGGCGACATGATCCTCATCGACCGGATCCTGTCGTTCGATGACGAACAGATCCACACCCACGCCACCGTCAAGCCCGGCGGCTTGTTCAACCGCGACGACGGCGCACTGCCGGCCTGGGTCGGCATCGAGCTGATGGCCCAGAGTGTCGCGGCGTTTGCCGGTTGCCACGCCCGCCGACGCGGCGATGCCGTGGAGTTGGGCTTTTTGCTCGGCACCCGCAAGTTCGAATGCAACGTCGACTGCTTTCCCGTCGGCACCGAGCTGAGCATCCATGGCGTGCGCTCCCTGGAAGACGACAACGGCATGGGCGTGTTCGAATGCCACATCCACGCCCCCGGCATCCATGCCACGGCCCGGCTCAATGTCTTCCGTCCGCCCCAGGCTGCCCATTACCTTCATGAACCGTCCGCAACAGGAACCCCGCCATGACTGAATCCGTACTGGTCACCGGCTCCAGCCGTGGCATCGGCCGCGCCATCGCCCTGCGCCTGGCCCAGGCCGGGCACGACATCGTGCTGCACTGCCGCAGCGGCCGCGCCGAGGCCGAGGCGGTCCAGGCACAAATCCAGGCCCTGGGCCGCAACGTCCGGGTGCTGCAATTCGACGTGGCCGACCGCGCCGCCTGCAAGGCCATTCTCGAAGCCGATGTCGAGGCCCACGGCGCCTACTACGGCGTGGTACTCAATGCCGGCCTGACCCGCGATGGCGCCTTCCCGGCCCTGAGCGAAGACGACTGGGATGTGGTGATGCGCACCAACCTCGACGGTTTCTACAACGTGCTGCACCCGGTGATGATGCCGATGATCCGTCGTCGCGCCGCCGGAAGGATCGTCTGCATCACTTCGGTTTCCGGGCTGATCGGTAATCGCGGCCAGGTCAACTACAGTGCTTCGAAGGCCGGGTTGATCGGCGCGGCCAAGGCGTTGGCAATCGAGCTGGGCAAGCGCAAGATCACCGTCAATTGCGTCGCGCCGGGGTTGATCGACACCGCCATGCTCGATGAAAACGTACCCGTGGAAGAACTGATGAAAATGATCCCCGCCCAGCGCATGGGCACTCCGGAAGAAGTGGCCGGCGCGGTGAACTTCCTGATGTCCGCCGAAGCCGGCTACATCACCCGGCAGGTCCTGGCCGTCAACGGAGGCTTGTGCTGATGAAGCGCGTCGTCGTCACCGGCATGGCCGGTATCACCTCCGTGGGCAGCGACTGGGAAACCATCGCCAGCAACTTCGCCGCCAACCGCAGCGGCATCCGGCGCATGGATGAGTGGGACCGCTTCACCGAACTGAACACGCGCCTGGCCGGCCCCATCGACGACTTCCAGGTCCCGGCCCACTGGACCCGCAAGCAATTGCGCAGCATGGGGCGGGTCTCGCGCCTGGCGGTCGCGTCGGCGGAACAGGCCCTGGCCGACGCTGGCCTGCTGGGCGACGAATCGATCAAGGACGGGCGCATGGGCGTGTCCTGCGGTTCATCCACCGGTAGTACCGACGAGATCAAGGCATTCGGCAACATGCTGCTCAACAGCGTGGCCGAAGGCCTGAACGCCAACTCCTATGTGCGCATGATGCCCCACACCACGGCGGCCAACATCAGCATCTTCTTCGGACTGACCGGACGCCTGATCCCCACTTCCAGTGCCTGCACCAGCGGCAGCCACGGCATCGGCTATGCCTACGAGGCCATCAAGTTCGGGCGCCTGCCGTTGATGCTGGCCGGCGGCGCGGAAGAACTGTGCCCGACCGAAGCGATGGTCTTCGATGCGCTCTACGCCACCAGCCTGAAAAACGATGCGCCGCAAACCAGCCCTCGCCCCTACGACAAAGGCCGCGATGGCCTGGTGATCGGCGAAGGCGCCGGCATGCTCGTGCTCGAGGAACTGGAACACGCCCTGGCCCGTGGCGCACGGATTCATGCCGAGATCGTTGGCTTCGGCAGCAACGCCGACGGCCAGCACGCCACCCGCCCCGAACTGGTCACCATGCGCCGGGCCATGGAACTGGCCCTGGAAGATGCCGGCCTCGAACCCTCGGCCATCGGCTACGTCAATGGCCATGGCACCGCCACCGAACAGGGCGACATCGCCGAAACCCTGGCCACCAGCAGCCTGTTTGGCGAGCACATGCCCATCAGCTCGCAGAAGAGCTTCCTCGGCCACACCCTGGGTGCCTGCGGGGCGCTGGAATCCTGGTTCAGCATCGAAATGCTGAACAGCGACCAGTACGTGCACACCTTCAACCTCGATGAAGTCGATCCCCAGTGTGGCCAGCTCGACTACCTGCGCAGCGAGTTCAGGTCGATGAGCAACGAATACGTGATGAACAACAACTTCGCCTTCGGTGGGGTCAACACCTCGTTGATCTTCCGCCGCTGGCGCTGAATCGGATTCAAAACCCGCTATCCCTACGTCAAGGAGACCATGATGTCGTTGAAGAAAATCGCAGTGACCGCCGCCCTGTTGCTCAGCACCCTGCCAAGCCTCAGCCAGGCCCGTGATACCGCGCTGTTCCTGCCGTTCGACAAGGTTGTCGCCGAAGCCATCCGCACCGGCAAGATCGACGGCAGCGTGAAGTTCTACCTGGCCGGCAACAAACCGGCTGGCAACGTCACCGTGGTCAGCCCCGGCGCCGTGACCAACAAGAAAACCAACGCCTTCAACAAGTCCGATGAAGTGGCCTGCGAATGGGTGCTGCAATCAGCCCTGATCAGCCTGCACCAGGCCGCCAAGAACGCCGGCGCCAACGCCGTCACCAATATCGTCAGCTTCTACAAGAGCAACGAACGCAAAGACCCTACCACCTACGAATGCCACGCCGGCGCGATCATGGCCGGTGTTGCGCTGAAAGGGGATTTGGCGAAGGTGCAATAAAAAGCGCCTTTGGGGGCATTGGAGAAGCCTGGCGAACGATGCCAGGCCATCCCACAGGGTTTGGTGGCGCACCCGGATATCGCGAGCACCACACTTCCACTGTGGGAGCGAGCTTGCTCGCGATAGCGATGGGTCAGTACCCGAAATGCTGGCTGTGCTGCCGCCATCGCGAGCAAGCTCGCTCCCACAGGGTTTGGTGACATAGCCGGATATTGCCGGCACCCTGTTTGGAGCCCACCAGCCGTCCGAGAGCCCAGCACGAACCTTGTGGCGAGGGAGCTTGCTCCCGCTGGGCTGCGCAGCAGACCCTCGTTCATTGGATGTCTTGCTTCATCCCATTCGAGTGCAGGCGATGAACATCCGCCCGTTTAAGAGCGGGCAGGAAATCCTCCGCCATCGGCACGCCTTCACGCACGATGATCAGGAAACGTTTCTGAAGCGTATTGATGATTTCGTCGCCATTGCTCAAACGACTGCCGACCAGCGCGATATTGCTATTGGCTTCTCCGGCGCCAGTGATGATCCGCGCCGTGCTGCCATCGGCATACACCACCTGGTCGCCTTTCTGCGCGGCGCATACTTTCCAGCCGTTATCCAAGGTGAACGTCAACGAAGATGACACCTGCTGGATCGTTCCGCCGTAACGCGTCTGGCTGCCCTCGGTGGCCACTCGATAAATGGCGATTGGCGGATGCGCTTGGACGAATGTTTTTTGTCGATTGACGAATGCCGCGACTTCTTCACCGTAACCCTCCAGGTGGCCTTGCTCCAAGTACAAGTCATCCAAATGACGGAGAGATTCAAGGGAGATTTCGTTGGTGTAGGGAGCATCCAAAGATGAGTGCATTTCCAGGGCCTTATTCATGGGCTTCTGGCTGTGCCCCTTGCCGCTGGGAAGGAGCACTGAGCCGGACGATTCGGAATGATGAATAAGACGACGCAGCACAGGCGAGTGGCAATCCCAACGGCGTGGTACCTGGAACGAATAGGAAGTGTCGCAACTAGAAATGCGCGTTTTCCTACAGCACAGAACGCTTATCTGGCGATTCGTTACGCTTGGCTTCAATCGCCCGAAGAGATGCACCCTGGAGAAGCGCTTACGCGAGCTGGAAACCGTGGGCGAGCGGGTCTCTGTCATCGACAAAAAGAGTGTTGTGGCCTATCACCTGGGCCCAGCCGGTGATGCTCGGGCGTATGCCGGCGAATTCGCCAACCTTTATCGCCGCCTCGACCTTGCCTTCGTAAAGCGTGCCAATCGGACTCTCGTGTCGATAGGTGTCGCCGACTCTCAGCCGCCCCTTGCCAAACAACTGCGCCATCCTGGCGGAAGTTCCGGTGCCACCCGGAGAACGATCAATGGCCTTGTCACCGTAAAACACCGCGCAACGACCATCCGCCGTGCTGCTCTGCGGTTTGTCGCACCAGATGACGTGATGCACGCCAGTGATCCGGTCATTTTCCGGGTGCGACGGATTGCAGATTCCGGCCAGCGCCGCGCGCAGTTTCACACTCAGACCGACGATATCGGCGGTGCTGTGTCCATCAAGGCCTGGCCAGCATTGCTGCGGTTCGACCACCGCGTAAAAGTTACCGCCGTAGGCGATGTCGACCGTCAGTTGGCCGATGCCAGGCACCTGCACCACGACATCCGCGCGGTGCAGGTAGCTGGCGACGTTGAACAGTTTGATCGACTCGACGTATTCACCGTCCAGGGTGTACGCGACATCGACACGGCCGGCCGGGGTTTCGATCGCCAGCTTGCCCGCTTCTTTCGGCGTCACCAGCCCCTCTTCGATGACCACCGTCGAAAGCCCGATGGTCCCCGCGCCGCACATCGGCAGGCAGCCGCTGACTTCGATGAACAACGCGCCAAAGTCGCAATCTTCGCGAATCGAGGGGTAGATGATCACGCCGGACATGATGTCGTGACCGCGAGGCTCGAACATCAGCGCGGTGCGTACCCAGTCGTGATCGCGGACGAATATCTCTCGTCGCTCGGCCATGGAAACCGACGGTAACAACGGACCGCCACCTGCGACAACGCGCACCGGATTGCCGCAGGCGTGGGAATCGATACAGAAAAAACTGCGTCTCATGGTGCCGTCCTGTTAAACCATTTTGCTGGGAGAATGGCGCTGCAGCGCGCCGCGAGACAGGCGATCGAGCAGCAACGCGATGGCGACGATGGCAAGACCGGCGCGCAGGCCCAGGCCCATTTCCATCCGCGACAGCCCCCTGGTGACTTCAGCCCCCAGGCCACCCGCCCCCACCAGACCGGCGAGTACCACCATGGCCAGCGACATCAGGATGCACTGGTTCAGGCCCACCAGCAGCGTGGGTGCGGCGGTCGGCAATTCGATCTTTAACAGAATATCCTTCGGCGACGCACCGGACGCTTGCCCCAGTTCCAGCAAGTCTTTGGGCAGTTGTTTGAACGCCAGCGTGGTCAGGCGCAGCATCGGCGGAATGCCGTAGACGATGGTGGCGATGATCGCCGGAACACGACCCAGGCTGAACAGGATCACCGCCGGGATCAGATACACCCAAGGCGGCACGGTCTGCATGATGTTGAGGATTGGCAGAAACGCATCGTCAACGCGCTTGACCCGAGCGGCCAGAACGCCCAGCGGGAAGGCAATCGCCACCGAAATCAGCACCGACACGGACACCAGCGCGATGGTCTGCATCGACGCGACCCACAGGCCAGAGAACAGGCAGAACGCCAACATCAGCACCGCGAACACCGCCACACGCTTGGTGGCGAAGATGAACGCGGCAACAAAGACAACGGCGATCGTTACGTAGGGATGAGGCGCCAGCAATAGGCGCTCGACCAGCCCCAGCACAGCCTCTACCCCTTGGCTGATGACGACGAACAAGCCATGCAGATTGGCGTTGAGCCAGTCCACCACGGGGGCTAGAAACTCACCGGGGGAAAAACGCAGGTCGGCGATGCTCATTGGCTTTCTCCCATACGAGGCCGCGCTGCACTCTGCGCCAGGCGGTCGAGGATCATGGTCAGGATGACGATGGCGATGGCCGCGTTGATCGACTTGGCGATGTCCAGCGTGCGCACCGCGCCGTAGATCGACTCACCCAGGCCGCCGGAACCGACGATCCCGGCGATCACGACCATACCGAACGCCATCATCAGGCTCTGGTTGACGCCGGCCATGATGCTGGGCATCGCGAATGGCAAGCGGATCTTGAAGAACATCTGCATCCCGGTCACGCCGCTGGCGTCGCCCAGTTCGATGAACGCCTTGGGGGTCATGCGAATGCCCAGCGAAGTCAGGCGCAAGGCCGGTGGCAGCGCGACAATGAACGTCGCCAACAGCGCAGTGGCAGGGCCGTATCCCAACAGCGCGATGGCGGGCAGCAGATAAATGTAGGGCGGCATGGTCTGCACCAGATCCAGACACGGATCGACCACCCGGTCGAATGCAGGCGCGAGCCCCGCGACCACGCCCAACGGGATTGCAACCAACAGCGCCAGAATGGTCGCGGTGAGGACAAGAGCCAGCGTGCTCACGGTCTCCGGCCACAGCCCGATAAAGGCGCAAAACACCAGTGCCAGCCCCGACAGAATCGCGAAACGAAGGCCGATCAAGCGCCAGCCGATCAACGCGAACAGCAGCGCAATGACGTAAAACGGCGGCAAGGCGATGCACCAGAGCACGCCTTTGTAGACCGCTGTCAGCGCATCGTTGGCCGCGCTGAACAGGAATTCGCCGTGGTCGGCCAGCCACTCCAGGCTGGAATCGATGGCCGAATCGAACTGACTGGAAAAGTCGGGAGTGCTCATGCCGAAGCCTCCAGCGCAGCGGTCGCTGACGCGGCTGAGAATTCGTTCGCAATTCCCTGCACGCCGCGCAGCAGATCACGAGGCGTGATGATTCCTACGACCACGTGGTTATCGACCACCGCCAACGCATCGCGCTCGGCGTTCATGGTCAGGCCGATCAGCTCGTTGATGTCCGCATCGAGCCTGGCCTTGATCAGTCGCGAAATATCACAGCCGGGGTTGGCCGCCTTGAACGGCTCGACCGGGGTCATCACCGAGTGGGCCTTGACCAGATGCAGGCGCGAGATGCCCGCGACGAACTCGGCCACGTAATCATCGGCCGGGTTGAGGACGATTTCTTCGGCGGTACCCACCTGAATGATCACCCCGTCCTTCATGATCGCGATGCGGTCGCCGATGCGGATGGCTTCGTCCAGGTCGTGGGTAATGAACACCGCAGACTTGCCGAGCTCTTTCGTCAGTTGGCGGAACTCGTCCTGTAGCTGGCGGCGGATCAACGGGTCGAGGGCGCTGAACGGTTCGTCCATCAGAATCACTTCGGGGTCGGCCGTGATCGCCCGGGCCAAGCCGACCCGTTGCTGCATGCCCCCGGACAACTCGCTGGGGTAACGCTGCGACCATTCGCTCAGGCCCACTTTCGCCAGCGCATGCTCGGCCACCTTGTAGCGCTCGGCCTTGCCGATGCCCTGCACTTCCAGACCGAACGCGGTGTTTTCCAGCACCGTGCGGTTGGGCAGCAGGGCCACGCTCTGGAAGACCATGCCGATGTGCCGGGCGCGGACTTCGCGCAATTGTGCCGCTGAAAGCGTGGAAAGATCCTTGCCCTTGACCAGGACCTTTCCGGAACTTGGGGTGATCAGCCTGTTGAGCAACCTGATCAGGGTGGATTTGCCACTGCCGGACAATCCCATGATGCAAAAGATCTCTCCACGGCGGACCTGGAGACTGACGTCCGAGACCCCGACCACGCAGCTGTAATCTTGCAGAATCCGGGTCTTGGTAAGCCCCTGCCGAACGACAGCTTGCATCGCGGCAGGTGCGCTGTTCCCAAAGATTTTCCAGACGTTCTGGCAATCTACCAGCACTTCGTTAGTGTCAATTTTAGCCGTTGTCATGTCGTAACCCGTGGAGTCAGTTTTGGCTGACTTCTCTCATTGATCAAAAGGCGGCAGTGGCAAAAAAAGCGTTGCGTTTCAGTTCTTGACGTTTCCCCAGCGCTTCAACAAATCGGCGTGGCTGTCGGTCCACCCCTTGACGGCCTCATCCATGGTCTTGCCGTCCTTGACCTCGGCGTTCATGGCAGTGATGTCGGCGATGGGCACGTAAACACTGGCCATCAGCTCACGGGCACGTGGATTGCCCTCGGCGAAACCTTTATGGCCGATCCAGTAATAGCCTTGCAGCGGCGGGAAGATGCCTTTGGGGTCTTTCAGAAACTTCAGGTCGAATTTCTTGGTCATCCAGGACGGATCCCACACCGTGACCGCCATCCACTCTTTGCGGTCCACAGCGGACTTCAGCGCGGCGGTCATCGCAGCGGTACTGCCTTCGACCAGTTTCAGCTTGAGGTCATAGGCCTTGACCACGTTGTTGGCATCGCTCATCAAGCCTGACCCTGGCTCGATACCAATGATCTTGCCGCCGAGCTTGTCTGCGTTGGCATTGAGTTGATCGATAGAATCGATGTCGACATAGCTGGGCACCGCCAGCCCCTGGTACAGACCGAACGAGACCGGCGACAGTTTTTCGAGCCTGTTTTTATTCTTGTTCCAGTAATCGGAGGCGGCGTAATCGGTCTGGGACGCCAGAACCTGAACATCACCCTTGGTCAGGGCCGCATAGGCAATGCCCCACTCCGAAAACTCCACCACTTTGACCGTGTAACCAGAGTTCTCGAGCACCTTCTTGGTGATGCCGGTGATGGGGGTCAGGTCCTCCCAGTTCATGGTGCCCATGGTGATGGTTTTCTCTTCGGCGTGAACCGGCAGACTCATCATGCCTGCTACCGCAACCGCACAGACTGCCTTCCAGATTTTCTTCATGGCGTTCCCCGATCTACGTTTATAAAACTGGTTATGGATGTTTCACGAACCTCGGTCTTGCGACTCGACCTCAACCTTCCCGACCGGCCCGAAGTGCCTGCCAGCGAATGACTGAACTGACGCCCAACTGAGTCAACAACTTCGGTGGCAACTTGCTCGGCCCTGGGGCCTGGCTGTAGCGCTGCAAAAACTCCGACTGCGTACCGCTTGCCAACTCGGCGGCCATGACCCCGGCCAGGGTGCTCTTCACCGTGCCCAGACCGTTCTCGCAGCACGCGGCGTAGAGGTTTTCTTCCACTTCGCCGAAGGCTGGCGCGCTGTTGCGGCTCAGGCACAGGCGCCCTGCCCAGCTGAATTCGATGGGTGTCGATTTCAACTCCGGGAAACGTGCGTCGAGCGAGTGCCGTTGTTCTTCGGCCACCGCCGCAACACGCATTGGCGTCACGGTGATGTTCGGGTCGTAGGTGAATTTGGTGCGGATGACGATGCGCGATTGCCCGTTCGAGGTGATCTTGCGCACCGTCGCGCCCATCGGATCGGCGGGCAGCAGCGCCCAGCGGTCGTGACCGGTCACGTTGCGTTTGAATTCGTCGTGGCTGAATCCGGCGGTCATCGAGGCGTAGGTGAAGACGTGCAGCAGCCGCCCCTTGAAATGCCCGAAGTCTTCGATGTGGCCATTGACCGCAAGGATGACTTTCGGCGCCGAGACCCGGCCCTTGTGGGATTTCGCCACCCAGCCCGCTCCGGACTTCGACAGCTCGACAATCGGCGAGCGCTCGTAGAGGCTGATCTTCTGCCCCAGGCCCTGGGCCAAGTCGCGGATGTACTGTGCCGGCTGAATCATCACCGCGCCGGGGGTATACAACCCACCGTGGTAGTAATTCGAACCGGTGATTTCCAGCATCTGTTTTGCGTCGTACAACTCATGCCGCTCGCCGATCCTCGCCAGGGATTTCGCGTACTTGAGGTTCAGCTTCAAGCCGCGCTCGGTGGCTGCCGCATTGATCTTCCCGGAGGGGTCGAAGGTTTGCCGCGACATGCCGTACTCAACCGCAGCCTGAGCCGCAAAGTCGATGGCAAAGCGATTCTGGGCGATCTCCTGCGCAGTGGCGGCCTCACCGGCCACCGAGTATTCGCCGGAAGACAGGCTGTGGGGCACATCGATCATGAAACCGGAGTTGCGCCCCGCAGGGC
Organism: Pseudomonas sp. NFACC14; assembly: GCF_900106885.1. Lineage (NCBI taxonomy): Bacteria > Pseudomonadati > Pseudomonadota > Gammaproteobacteria > Pseudomonadales > Pseudomonadaceae > Pseudomonas > Pseudomonas sp. NFACC14. The sequence goes on along the minus strand of NZ_FNOA01000017.1, from coordinate 71,469 downwards.
CTTTGGCGATTTCATGGGCGTCGACCACCACGATGATGTCGTCGGGACGTAGCTGGGACAGCCGACGCGCCGCCGACAGACCCGCGAATCCCGCACCGATGATCAGCCAGTCCGCCGACACGTTCCCATCAAGCATTCGCACAGGGGCGGAACGCGTGGAGATCGCCTCCCAGCCTGAGACACCGGTGTCTACCGGCAGCCGCTTGATGGTGTGCTCGCTCATTTTACGGTCCCGTCAACCGACCGATCAGACACATCGATCCAGATGGTTTTGATTTCGGTGTACTGGTCGTGGGCGAACACCGACTTGTCGCGACCACCGAAACCGGACTCCTTGTAACCGCCGAACGGCGTCGAGGCATCGCCCTCGCCGAAGCAGTTGACGGTGACGATCCCGGCGCGGATTTCGCGAGCCAGCGTGATCGCCCGACGCAGATTGCTCGTGTACACCGAAGCGGCCAGCCCGTAGTGGGTGTCGTTGGCCAGGGCAATGGCTTCAGAGATCGAGTTGAAGGTCGTGACCGACAGCACTGGGCCGAAAATCTCTTCCTGGAACAGGCGGCTGTCGCGATCCACACCGTCGATTACGGTGGGCTGAATAAAGGCGCCGTCATGAGTGTCGCCGCCATACACGGCTTCCAGATTGCTCGCGCTGGCGTAATCCAGGTAGGACTTCACTTTCTCGAAATGGTCGCTGCTGACCAGTGCGCCCACGCGATTCTGCGGGTCCAGCGGGTCGCCCATTTTCCACTCGCGGAGATAGGCGCCCATGCGCTTGAGCAATTCGTCTTTGACCGATGCGTGAACCAGCAGACGCGAAGTCGCCGAGCAGTTCTCGCCCATGTTCCAGAACGCGCCGTTGACCACCTGTTCGGCGACCAGGTCGAGATCCTCGGCGTCGTCCATGACCACGGCCGGGTTCTTGCCGCCACACTCGAGCACTACACGCTTGAGATTGGAATCGGCGGCGTAGTGCAGGAAACGGCGACCGGTTGCGGTTGAGCCGGTAAAGCTCACCATGTCGACATCTTTGTGCAGGCCGAGGGGTTCGCCCACGTCCTTGCCGGTACCCGTGACGATGTTCAGCACGCCAGCGGGCACACCCGCTTCGAAGGCCAGCTCGGCGACACGCAGTGTGGTCAAGGTGGTTTGTTCAGCGGGTTTGACGATCACCGAACAACCGGCGGCCAGCGCAGGGCCGATCTTCCAGGCGAGCATCAACAGCGGGAAGTTCCACGGCAGCACACAGCCCACAACGCCAATCGGCTCGCGCACCACCATGGTCAAGGCATCGTTGCCCACAGGCGCGATGTGGTCGTAAAGCTTGTCGATTACCTCGGCATGCCAGCGCAAGGTGTGAATGGTGTCTGGCACGTCGACCAGTTGGCATTCACGCACCGGTTTACCGCTGTCCAGGCTTTCCAGCACCGCCAGTTCATGACGATTCTTTTCCAGCAGCTTGGCGAACTTCAGGAGCACGGCTTTGCGCTCGCCAGGGGGCAGTAGCCTCCAGCGACCATCTTCGAAGGCTTCTCTGGCTTTGCTGACGGCATAGTCCACGTCTTCGGCGGCACAGGCCGAAACCTCGGTCAAAAGCTCGCCGGTAGCCGGATTGACGGTGGCAAAGGTATTGCCGGAAATCGCAGGCTTGAAGGCGCCATTGATGAAGGCGGTGTTCGGAAACGACATCGACTTTGCGATGGCGGCATATTCGGCCGCAGTCAGAAGATCACGCATTGTTGGCTCCCGAAGTGATGTGGGCGACGGTACGTTTCACGTTGGTGATGACGGTCTGCAGGCTGCGCTTGTCGTCCGAATTGAGCGGACGCAACGGCGCACGTACGTCGCCGACCTTGAGCCCGTTCAACTCACAACCGAATTTGATGCACTGCACGAACTTGCCGCCGTCCAGCGCATTCATCAGCGGCATCATCGCGGACATGATCTGGCGGCCCTTGTCGAAGTTCTTCTCGACAACACAGGCTTCATATAACGCAACATGCTCTTTCGGCAGGAAGTTGGAACCGGCACACACCCAACTCCTGGCGCCCCAGGCAAAGAACTCAAGTGCCTGGTCATCCCAACCACAAGACAAGGCGATATGGGGAAATTCACGGGCCAGTAAATGAACACGGCCCATATCGCCGGAACTTTCTTTAATGGCTTTTACGTTTTTGGACTTGCCGACCCGAGCGAGGTATTCCTCGTTCATTTGCACGCACATGCGACCCGGATAGTTGTACAACATGATCGGCATATTGGCCGCGCGGTCGATGGTCAGCGCGTGAATGGCGTTTTCCTGATCGGTCGGCAGCGCGTAAGGCGGTGTGGTCACCAGGATCGCGTCGGCCTTGATCCGCTTGGCATCTTCGGCAAACAACACCGCGTCTTCGGTGCGAATGGCGCCGGTGCCGATGATCAACTGCACGCGGGTGCCGATGACTTCCCTGGCATGTGCGGCGAGCTTGAGGCGCTCCTCGGCAGTCTGCGCATAATATTCGCCGGTGGAACCGCCAATGATGATCCCGTGCACTTTCGCTTCGATCAGAGATTCGAGAACCTCGGAAAAAACGCTCCAGTCGATTTCACCATCAGGCGTATGCGGCGTAACCGCCGGTGTGTAAATGCCTTCGAATTTCAAGACGATATTCTCCGAATAGGAATGGCCGTGGCGTTTAAAAAGAAACGACCAATAAACAACAGCAAAACTTGCGCGGCCGAAGCCCTGGAACAGAAATAAAGTCCCGCTGGTTTCCGGGACGAGGCCCGATGTAAAAACAAATAACCCAGGTGTGAAGCTGCCGTTGACTCAGGATTTAACCCTGAGCTTTTATCAACGCAAAGAACTTCAATGTCCTTTCGCAATCGCGCAACGAAACATATTTGCGGGCCGATTCACGTACATCGAGCAGGCCGCAGAAAACGCTGAAACTTTAGAATACGTTCGGTCGAGATACGGCCTTTACATCAGGCAGGCACTGTTCGACACAAGGCAGATGAGCAATCGCTTTAATCAACATGGTCAGACCGTATCTATCCCAATTGGCAGTGACGACGGTTTCTTATTTTCAGCACGTATGGAAGGTTTCCATCGGCTTTTTGCACGCCTCGAATCCTCTTGCATCGACCCGAGGATTATTGGCGGCTTGTGTGAAGATTACGTGTCGGACGCGCTTGCCAACAAGAAACCTTTTCACTGGGCAATGCATAAAAAAATGTTATCGATTGGCCGGCCAGGATGTCGTTCGCGCAGGTTGTGCCCGATTCATTCGAACTGCGACAGCACCCAGTCCCTGAACCGGCAACAGGCCTCGTCGTGCTCGCGGTCTTCCCTGAACGTCAGGTAGTGCTGGCTTTCCTTGAGCACCACTTCTTCAGCGACCGGCCGCACCAGCAATCCGTCGTCAATCAGCTTTGTCACCAAGTGGTTCCAGCCAAGAGACACGCCCTGATGGGTCAGCACCATGCTGATGATGAGGTTGTAGTCGTTGGCATTGAGCACGTGAGGGCTGTCATGTGGACGCTCGTCAAGATTGACGTTGTGGAAGGCGAACCACACATTCCAGTCCACATGTTCCGCCACCTGCGAACGGCCGTAGGGGCTGAGATTGAGCAGCACGCCATTGCGCAGCCCTTCCAGGCTCGACAACTCCGGGTGAGCGTCTCGGTATTGCGGGGTACAGACCGGATAGATCACGTCGTGAAACAGCGGATAGCTGCGGTAGCCATCCTGGATCCGTGCCATCTTGGTGATGAAAATATCCGGGCGAATGCCAGGCTCCATCGACAGAAAGTTCTGGGTGGTGATCAGGTTGAGATCAATCTCAGGATTCTGACTGAAAAAGGCAGGCAGTTTCGCCGCCAGCCAGAGCGCCGAAAATGCCGGAGAGCAGCACAGGGTCAGCACGCGCTTCCCGGCGTTATGGGTGCGGATGCGCTCAGCCGCCTGGGAGATATTCACGAATGACATTTGCGCTGCGTCGAAGAAAATGGCGCCAGCTTCGGTCAACTCGACCGCACGACCGACTCGCCTGAACAGCTCTACGCCAAGATACATTTCAAGCTCGCGAATTTGCCGGCTGATCGCTGCCTGGGTCACGCACAGTGCCTCTGCGGCGCGGGTGAAGCTTTGATATTTGGCGGCTGCCACGAAGGACTTGACTGCCTTGAGAGAAGGCATTTTCAGCAACGTCAAATCTGGATCGATGTGCTTGACCATAGCGTTAACGAGTCATCCATTTTGAGAAATAGGCAAATACTGGAACTGAGAGATGGATCTTTAGCAGGTTGCAGATGTAAGTACGATGCGTTTTTACACAGTCTCAGCCGAAAGGAGCCTGGCGCCACGTCCGCCCCCCGCCTTTCTTCTGCCGCCCTCAATCGAAGCAGCACTTTTCGCCTGTTGTCGGAACTGTCAGCTCTGACAGTAGCGAAAGTGCCCGGGGTAGCTTCAGGCTTCCAGACGTCGATGCTCAATCAAGCCGTTCGACCTTATGAGCTGTGATTCGTAGCTCATGAAATTAATCTGGCTCCAAACATGGACAAAAAATTGTTGAACACAATCGCCTGGTCGGGCCGCGCAGCCATGTCCCCCAAACACCACGCCACCTCGCCTTCAACGGAACAAAGCAGCGTCGTTGTCGACGGTGCGACATTTACACATGCCTATGCATCCGTGAACGGTATTCGCCTTCACTACCTCATGGGCGGTGACGGCAAGCAACCGGTTCTGCTGGTGCACGGGTTCCCAGGCAGCTGGCGTAGCTGGGAGCCTTTGATGGGTGCATTGGTACGGGCCGGTTTCAGCCCCATCGTTCCTGATTATCGCGGCGCCGGCGAAACGGATATTTCCGTCGATGGCTACGCCAAAAAAAGTATGGCGCATGATCTGCACGAACTGATCACCCTCTTGAACATCAAGCAGGTCGATATCATTGGCCATGACATGGGCTTGATCATTGCCTACGCCTACGGGGCGCTTTATCCGCTTGAAACCGGGCGCATTGTATTGATGGATGGATTCATTCCGGGCGTTCCCGGGTGGGAGGTTGCCTATAACGGGGATGCTGCAGCCGGCATTGCCAGCAAATGGCACTTTCGTTTCTTTGGCAAAGCGGCCCTCACCCTGATTCAAGGGCAAGAGAAAACCTACCTGGACATGTTCTTCGATGACTTCGTATTCGCCGGCAATACTCAAGTCAGTCGTGAGGTGCGACAGGCGCTGGTGCAAGACTACTCCCGGCCTGGACGCATGGAAGCGGCCTTCAAGCTCTATTCAGCCTGGGTAGAACATGACGCGAACGACAACCTGGAATTCTCCAAGAACAAATTGGTTGTCCCACTGCTCACCATCGGCGGGGACCACTCGAGAGGAAAAACCTTGGCCGAACAGGCCTTGTACATTGCGACGCAGCCGCACTCATTGATACTGGTCGATACCGGGCATTGGGTGCTGGAAGAACAAACGCAGGCGACTCGCGAAGCTATCCTGGCATTCTTCACGATCACTCAATGATCCGTCAGCGCCCACGTCATAGCGCTCATTGATGGTGCTTACCCTATCGCCCTTCCCCCCATGCGGTACCTATATACCACCCACCCGAGTTTTTCCTGAATAGGTTGTGCTGCCAACATTCCTCCAGGAAGAAAGCAGTGGAACACACCCCCCTTGCAACATCTCATGACTTGCCGCTCGCCGACAGCGCCGCGCTGGCGGATGCCCCGCTGATCAGCCAGCTCAAGGCGTCGCAGCAACACATGATCCGCCTGAACGACGCCGTCCCGCGGCCTTCCAAGGTGATGAGGCAACACCTGGATTATTGGTTCAGGAGAACCTTTCCTGCCTTGGCGGGCAGCATGACGGTACACGAGCTGTCCGTGCGCACGCTGCGAGAAGAGACGATCCCGCCTGCGCAGCGCACAGCCGATGCCCCGGCAACCGGCAAGACGGTGACGGGCACCCTCTTGCTCGAAACGCTTTTGCTGCAAGTCGTCGCCGGCAGGATCGATCCGCGTGCGTTCTTCCGTGACCTGGACAACATCGAGATTGTCACCCGCCAGGACAACACCGCCGCAGCGCCCGCCGTCCTGAACGAGCGCGCCGTGAAAACTGAAATCAAGCGGCTGATCAGCGCCACGCCAGCGCTTTATGCACGACTGCTCACCCGTGCACTGGATGAGTTCTGGAACAAACCGGCCGACTTCAGCCAGGACCGCAACGTCGGCGACTGGCTGGCGGACGAACTCGCCAGGCAACTCAAGGCCCAGGCCGATCTGCATCGGCTGGACACGACATTGAGCCCGCAGATGCATCAGGCGCTGACCGACCATGCGTTGTCGGCGCCGGACGCAGCGTCTCGTGCACAGTTGGCGGAACGGGTCCGACCCGGGGTGTTCAGCCTGGGGATCACCCCCCGCCGGTGGGGCTTCAGCGTACCGGTGTCGGGCGCCGTGGCCTTGTCGCGGCATGACAACACCAGCGATTCGGGACATGCCGTGCTGTACCGCCCGGGCCAGCCGTTGCAACTGTATGACACGCTGGTGGCACTCAAGGCTGGCCTGGCGCAAGACGGCAACGCTGGTGATGAAGTCGATACCGCGCCTGTGGCCGAGCACTTCCTCACTCGCCTGGTCACGGAACTGCGGAAGGAACAGAAAACCGCCGTGTGCGATGCCGTGCTGGACGGTCCCGCGGCGTCGGAAGAAATCAGCGCCTGGATGAACCGGGTCGATGTGGCCGCGGATATCGGCCACAAGCTGGACCTGGCGAACGTCATGGGCGAGCGCGAATTGCGGTTAAACCTCAAGAGACTCAACGACTGGCTGCACGGCAACCCGCACGTTACCGCCAGCGATCGCCTGGCATGGTGGGCGGCGACGCGGGCCCTGCACAAAACCCTGACGGATCTGCCCCCGCCGCCAGACCCAGTGACGCTGGCCACCATGGACGCTCTTCGAGACCGGACCCGTCAGTTGCTCGCCGATGTCATCAAGGCGAAATACCCGCCGGTCGACCCTGAGGACGTGTCCCTGAGCATCAGAAGAACCGTGGTCGATCCCCACGCACCGATGGGAAGCTCGCCGTTTGGTTCCGGGGTCTCGCAAGGCAGCGTGAAGGGAATCGTCGATGACCGTCGCTCCCTGACGCAGTGGGCGATGTCCAACCTGACCCAGGACGAACGCCATGCCTCCCACCCAACCGTGGAAGGGCCGCTGAGCTTCGCGCAAATTGTGGACGTCATTGAAAGGGCGAACATCGGCGCCCGGCTTCCGGCCGAGCTGCAACGCGTGGCCCGGGCACAGCAGGCGCAGTGGATGGCCTTGAAAGCGCAACAGATGCGCGCCCAAGTATGGGCCGCGCATCTTTCGGGAGACTTGCGACACGACCGGGACAATACCGGCTTGAAGCTGGTGCTGGCGGCACTGGACGGCCCGACCGCGACGGCGCGCGACAAGGTCAACGGGCACGAGGTGGTGGTCCGCCAACTGCAATGGGGCGACAGCGTGCTGAAGGAATTGCTGGCGTTTGGGGTGAAGGCGACGGCGAGCCGCCCCTCGTTGACGCTGTACACACCAGGCGCCCCCGACGGCAAGACGTTCAGGGACGTGGATGCGCCAAGCGCGCGGGCGTTGGAAATGACGTTGGCGCACACACTCACTGCCACGCCGGAGATGACCCGCTGGCTCATTTCGCACCTGCCGCTGCTCGAACAGGCCAAGCAACTTGCCAGCATGGTACCGACCTCGGAGGACCTGGCGCTCGAGGAAAAAATCAAGAAAGTCACACAGTCTGTCTTCGCGTGGGCCAAGGACCGGGCACAGGAGGATTTCGCGAAGACCATCGCTTCGCCCATCGTCGAGGGGGATGTGTTCAAAGCGTTGCATGAGACGCAAATCGCCCATGGGATCAAGACGGTGGACATGTTGACGGTGACCCATGCCGAGCGCGACAGCACCTACGCCCAAGAGGGACGCCGCAGCGCCGTCATGCTGCTGACGGGAGCGATGTCGATGTTCCCGGCAGGCCGGCTGGGCGGCCTGCTGGGACGAGCGATCCTGCCGACCATGGCCGGCGGTGCCGCGGTGTCGGCGATAGACGATGAGAACGGCAGCCTGCAGCAATGGACCCTTGATTTTATCGGCGGGCTGGGGGAAGTCATCGCCGAGGCGGGGCAGGACTTGATCATGGCCCGCGCCGGACGCCGTCGCAGACAAGCACGCCCGGCGCTATCGGCGCTCCCCGCCATGACGGACCCGGAACTGGAGCCGTACCGGCTCAAAGGGTTCGACGGCCACGGGTTGATCCACGAGGGTCGCCACCGGTACAGGGATGCAAGCGGACAAGGCTACCTGATGCTGGAGAACGGCTATTACAAGACGGCGGTCCAGGCAGGCGAGCAAATCATCTACGCGCCCGACAACCGCTCGAACCAACGGACTGTCATTTGGGAGAATGATCGTTGGCAGGTTGAAGAACGGCAGCGCCTACGCGGAGGCGGCGCGCTCCAGAGCCTGTTAAGACGAGCCCCGCAGACACCGCGAGAGCGCAATTTCAATGCATTGGTGGAAGGGGTGCTGGTCAACAATCGCTACCCCACCCTCGAAGCCGTCAACACGGCAAAGGAGATTTTCCACTCCATGCCCGACGCGCTGCTCGAACGCATACTCGACGAAAGCATGGCCGACATAGGTGCGCTCGACCTCAACGCCTATCTCTCGAAAATAAGGGACCTGACCCAGGGCCGGGGCAACCTCTCTCGGCATCAGGCCGCCCACGACGATCTGCTGGACAAGATGAACACATGGCGAATCGTGACCCTTAGCTATAAAGACATCGAAGCTAACGTGCCTGACGTCGAACTGAGCGAAACACAGAAAATAAAAATATATGACACGATCATTTCACACAAAAACGTGTTCTTTACCGAAGATCGGATCCAGGTGCACACCACCCTCATCACGGACAACCTGACCGGCGCGGTCTTCATGACCTTCACGCCTCATAAGGGCAGGAAAAGAGTGGCCATGGACAAGATATCCAAAGACACCCGGGCCATGTTGCACGCCGTGGAAGCCAAGTTGAATGCCAAGGCCCAGGCGTTATATCCGGGGGACAGGCCGCAAGAGCAGGCCGCCCGAGAAAACTACATGGCTTCGGAAGATTATTACAACGAGATGATCACTGCGCTTCGGGAAGAGAAGCAGCGTCTGCACAAGCCTGGCCTGTTGACGGAAATCAGGAACAATCGCGTGCCTTATCTCATTGTCAACAAAGGCAAGACCCAGCGAAATACCATGCTGCTCACCGGCGAAGACGTTACAAACTTCACCCGTTCGCTCGCAAACTATGAACCCTTCGACATCGAAATCGTTACACAGGCCAAGTCCAACAAAGTGACAGGGACACCCTCACCCACCGTCCCCATGGTTTTACCCGCTCCAGAGCCTGTACCGGATAAATTCCAGACCCGCACCAGCCCATTGGCCGAAACACAGATGTCATACGCCAGCTTTCCCAAGGAGGCTGAAGCCAAGGTCGGGGAAATCCTGACAGATATCCGCGCCGGCAGGATAACCACCAAGCGAATCTATCGGTACTACTGGTACACCATGGCCCAACTGTCCCCCGGCGGTGGCAAAGGCGCATGGCGCGCCGCGTTCGAACGCCAGGGCGACACCTGGATACTCCAGGGTTTTTATGATTACCACGGCAATAAGCCCGCGACGGTCTGGGAAGGCTAGGCCGATCGAATCGAGGTCGAGTGGTTGGGGATCAACAGCCAGTGCCTTGCGTCAATAAATCCACAAACGCCTTCGCCATCGGCGAACGCTGTTCTTTGCGCTGCACCAGCCACACGGCCGAGACCGCCGCCGGATCGAGCAGCGGTCGATAGACCACGCCATCGATGCGCATACGTTGGTAGGACGCCGGCAATACCGAGACCCCCAGCCCTGCCGCGACCAGGCCGATGATGGTCATGGCCTCACCGGCTTCCTGGGCGAAGTGCGGGCTGAAGCCGGCGTCGCGGGCCAGGCTCAGCAATTGCGCGTAGAGGCCGCTGCCGTAGCTGCGCGGGAAAAACACGAACGGTTCCTGGGCCAACGCCGAGAGGAACAGGCCTTTTTCATCGCCCTGGGCCAGGGGATGCTTGGCGCTGAGCACGGCCACCAGGGGTTCGCGGCTGAGTTCGATTTCCCTCAGGGCGTCGGGCAGCGGCAACGGCCGCATGATACCGACCTCGATCGCCTCATCCAGCAATGCGTCGGCCACTTGGGTGCTGCTCATTTCCCGCAGGTTCAGATGCACTGCGGGAAAACGCTGACGGAACGAGAAAATCGCCTGGGGAATGGTGGAGTTGAACGGCGCCGAGGAGGTGAAGCCGATCTTCAGCTCGCCCAGTTCCCCCAGTTGGGCACGGCGGGCCACGTCGGCGGCCTTGTCGACCTGGACCAACACCCGTCGCGCTTCTTCAAGGAACAGCCGCCCAGCCTCGCTCAATTCGACTCGACGATTGGTGCGCTCGAACAACCGTGCGCCAATCTCCTGTTCCAATGCCTGGATCTGCTGGCTCAACGGTGGCTGGGAGATGCCCAGGGCCAGCGCGGCGCGGCCGAAATGCAGCTCTTCGGCAACGGCGATGAAGTAACGCAGATGTCGCAGTTCCATGGGCCACCCAATAGGTCGTAAAACGTCTTAAACAGGTCGAATAATATATTGGATAGAAACATTAGCTGGCTATATGCTTTTTTCATTGCCTGCCTGATCGTGTCCTTGCGAGGTCCACCGTGAAAATTGCTGTCGTTCCATTGGCCCATGAAATCCCGCCGCGTGCGCAGGACGATGTCGTCGCCGAACTCACGGACATCTACATCGAGAAAGGCACGCCGATGTTCATGCGCACGGTGCTGGCGCTGTTCTGCGGTGGCTTTGCAACCTTTGCCCTGCTGTATTGCGTGCAGCCGATGATGCCGCTGCTGTCCAAGGAATTTTCCATCAACGCGGCGCAGAGCAGCCTGATCCTGTCGGTGGCGACCGGCATGCTCGCCATCGGCCTGTTGATCACTGGCCCGGTTTCCGACCGCATCGGCCGTAAATCGGTGATGGTCACGGCGCTGTTCGCCGCGTCGGTGTGCACGATCGCCAGCGCCATGATGCCGACCTGGCAAGGCGTCCTGCTGCTGCGCGCCTTGGTCGGGCTGTCGTTGAGCGGGTTGGCGGCGGTCGCGATGACGTATCTGAGCGAAGAGATTCATCCCAAGCACATCGGCCTGGCGATGGGGCTGTATATCGCCGGCAACGCCATCGGCGGCATGTGCGGGCGCCTGATCACCGGGGTCTTGATCGACTTCGTCAGTTGGCACACCGCGATGCTGGTGATTGGCGGCCTGGCGTTGATCGCGGCGGCGGTGTTCTGGCGGATTCTTCCCGAGTCACGCAACTTCCGTCCCCGTTCGCTGCACCCACGCAGTCTGCTGGAGGGTTTCACCCTGCACTTTCGCGACGCCGGGTTGCCGCTGCTGTTTCTCGAAGCCTTCGTGCTGATGGGCGCCTTCGTGACGCTGTTCAACTACATCGGCTACCGCCTGCTGGCCGAGCCTTATCACCTGGACCAGGCTTTCGTCGGGTTGCTGTCGGTGGTGTACCTGTCGGGCATCTACAGCTCGGCCAAAGTCGGCGCACTGGCGGACAGACTCGGTCGCCGCAAAATGCTCTGGGCGACCATCGCGCTGATGCTGGCCGGCCTCGTGCTGACCATGGCCGCCCCGCTGTGGCTGGTGGTCCTGGGCATGTTGGTGTTCACCTTCGGTTTCTTCGGCGCCCATTCGGTCGCCAGCAGTTGGATCGGCCGCCGCGCCCTCAGGGCCAAGGGCCAGGCTTCGTCGCTTTATCTGTTCAGCTACTACGCCGGATCCAGCGTGGCGGGTACGGCCGGCGGCGTGGCCTGGCACCTGGGCGGTTGGAACGGGATCGGCCTGTTCATCGGTGGCTTGCTGGTGATCGCGTTGTGGGTGGCGGTGAAGCTGGCGAAATTGCCGTTGCTGCCGGGGAATATGTAGGTCTAGCCATCGCTATCCACATTGGAAACAAAGTGGACACTTTGTGGCGAGGGAGCTTGCTCCCGCTGGGTGGCGCAGCCGCCCCAAAACCAGCCACCGCGGTGCAACAGGTAAACCCTGTAAACCCGTTTACGACTGCTGCGCAGCCGAGCGGGAGTAAGCTCCCTCGCCACAAAGGCCACTCGTGCCCTGATCAAAACTGCCGTGTGTCATTGGCGCAAAACCACTCGCGCGCCCAACACACCATTCTCCACTTCCAACGTCAGCGACCGCAGCACCGCGCCCTCTCGTTCCTGTTGATCCAACCAATGGAGCAACGCACTCGCGTCACCACTGACGGCGAGTCGCAACGAGTCGCCGTCGACCTCCATTTCCGCCATGTCCAACCCCGCCGCTGCCGCACTTTCATTGACGCGCACCGACAAGGGCCGCGTGGCGACGGTCATATCCCGGGTGGGTTCGGCACGCTGGATCCGGGTGTTCAGTTCGGCCTGTTGTTGATACTGGCGTTCGGCAACCTCCCGTCGTTGCCAGGTTGGTTGCCAAATCGCGGTGTAGGCCAGCGCCACCGACAACACCCCGGCAAGCCCCAGCAACAGCCCTTGTTCTCGGCGCGACAGGTTTCCCCATGTCTGTTTCAAGACCCGCCATCCATCGGTGTTCATCAACTGTTCTCCAGTGTGAGGATGGCCTGCACCCGATTGTTCTGTTTGCTCGCGCTGCCCAGGGTGACGGGCAAGCCGTTCTGCTGCCCGCGTTCACGCAGTTGTTCAAGCTCGACGAAACTGTTCGCCGTCAACTGGATCTTCCAGCCTTCGCCTTCACGAAAATCGATGCGCTGCACCTCGACGTTGCTGGCGCCAATGACCTGCTCGGTCAGACGGGTCAGACGCACGACCTGAGTGTCGTGGCTTTGCCCGCGTCGGCTCTGCAATGCCTGGAACTGCGCCGCCAGGTCGACGATCCGCTCCTGCCCGGGATACAGCGACCTGAACCGCTGTTCGCTTTGGGCATGCAAAAACCGGGTTTCGCGTTCAAGAAAACGTACGCGGGCGTCGCAGAAAGCCCAGGTGAGCACCAACATGCCCAGTACCACCGCCGAAACGCCACGCCATGGCAGCGCTCGACCACGTCGACGGAACTCACCTTGCAACAGGTCGATAGGGCGTCCACCCGCGCTCAGCAGCCATTCATCGATGCCAGGGCAATCGCGCTCTTCGTCCAGCCAGTGAATGTCCTCGGGCAAGCCGGGCTTGAGCGTCGCCAGGGCCCGTACCGACAACGCCACCCGCGCCGGCAGCCCTGCGCCCAACAACCAACGCCCGAACCAACGCACGCCCAATGCCTGCTCATCGGCAAGCAGGTCGGCGTCGACATGCACCGCCCGTGTATCGATGCCTTGTTCGGCGAGCAGCGCCAGCAGCGCCTGGAACCGGGCGCGCTCCGTCACCATCAGCGGATAGCGGTGCTGACGGTCCCGCGGGCCGACGCTGATGTGCAGCGCCTCCAGGTTTTCACTCAGTTGTTCTTCGATGGCGAATGCCAGGGCCTGGGGCCGGGGCTGGCGTCGGGAGGGCCACGGATCGCTGCGCAACCAGCTGCACATTTCCATCGGCAACAGCACATCGACGGGCCGTCCGCTCAACTCGCCGGCCGCCTCGTGCAACGGCAGCCGACGACGCTCGCCGGTGGACGACCACACGCAGCACGGCCAGTTGGCGCAAGGCGCGGTCAGGCCCTCGGCAGTCAGGTAAAGCCAGGTTTTCATCAAGGAAGCTCACTGGGGCTGAAGGGTAAGAAACGTCGCTGACGAACCGTCCAGCGCCCGCTGACAGCATCACGCTCGATATCCGAGGCCAGGCGCAGACGGCTGTCGGCATGGGTCACGCTCACGGTGATTCGAAACCAGCGACTGCCCACCCCCAGGCCATGGCTGCTCAGGCCCATGCCGGACAGCAACGGGTCGTTGGTGAACGCCTGCACGCTGGGGTATGGCGCGTGGCGACGCTGGTTGACCAACGCCTGGGCGGCCCCGGCCTCCATGCCATCGAGGGTCATCAGCACGCGCTGCGGGGCGGTATTGATGTTCATCCGCGCGTCCTTGGGAAGCAACGCCACCCAGGGCTCCAGGCGCTGTAGCGTCGGGCCATCGATGCCCGGCAACAGCCGCAGTTGACTCAACTCCTGTATCGGTCCGACCTGGGGCAACGACAGCGGCGGCAGATCCAGCGAGGCCAGCAAGCGGGCCCAGCGACCGAGGGTGACCTGATCGATTTGCCCCTGGGCCAGCAGCCCATTGAGGTTCAGGCGCCCGGACAAATCCTCGATAGCGATGCGCAGCTCGGCGCCGTCCATTTCCATGGCAGGCCCGAGCCGGGCCCAATCCTGGCTCAGGTCAACGGGCCCGGACGGCGTTATCCCACTGTTTTCCAACACCACCCGCGCCCAGTCTTCCCCAGCCAAGCCCAATTGCCGCAACTGGACCTGTTGCAGTTGCTGCGCGCTGCTGTGCAACAGCAGGCGATGGCTGCGCAACAGCCCACCGACCAGCAGCAATGCCAGGCTCAACACCAGCAGCACGCTGATCAGCGCCACGCCGCGTTGGCGCTTCACGGCAACGCCTCCGGCAACAGCAGCACCCGGCGGATCTGTTCGAAACGCCCCGCAGACACGATCAACTCCAACGCCAACGGCGCGGTGCCGCTCGCGGTTTCACTGTGCCAGCCCCGTTGCCGGTCGAACACGCGCCAGTTCAGGCTGCGGACGTCGTCGAGCAATATCTGCCGCTGCACAAGCGTCATGCCTTCGCCGACACTCTCGCGCCATAACGTGTCGCCCTTGAGCTGATAGCTCACGGTCTGCCGTTCGCTGCGAGGCTGGTCCAGTGGGTTGCGCCAATGGCTGCGCTGCAACTGCAAATGCCCGGGCGCAAGCACGACCGAGTCGGCAACCGCCTGCCACACATCCCGTTCGATCACGCCGACAGCACGCTGCAAGGTCCTGATGTCGCGCTCATGCTGACCGACTCCCTGCTGGGTCCGCACGACCCCGTCGAACAACCGCCAACTGGCCAGGCCGAGCAAGGTAAAAATGGCGATGGCGATGACCAGCTCCAACAAGGTGAAGCCCGATTGCTTATTCATGATGGCCGCGGACCCAGCCGATGGTGCGGTGCGCGACGGTCGCGCTGTCGTCGCGGCGGACCTGGATCTCGACCTGCAACAGGCGCCCATCGCGGGCCGGGGCGATACGTTGTTGCAAGACCCAATCGCGGCGATCCAGGTGCCGGTTCAGTCGCTGTTGTCCAGGCGACGTGACGACTTCCAGGCGCAGTTCGCTCAGTTGATTGTCCGCCAGCCAGGCGCCGAACAGACGTTCCTCAAGCCCGGCGCTTTGCTTGAGTACGAACTGGCTGGCCGAAAGTACGGCCGCCGCCAGCGTCGCGAAAATCGCCAGGGCGATCATGACTTCCAACAGCGTGAACCCCTGGCAACCAGCGGCCTGCCTGCGCGCGTTAATCATCGATCAGCGGCTCCGCCAGGCCATCGCTCGATACCCGGGCAACCGTATGCCCAGCGACGTTGATGAACAGCTTGAACGGACTGGTCTCGTCACTGCTGAGCATCAGCAACTGGGGTGAGCCTTGAACGGCATCGAGCGACAGGACATGACCGTCCAGCTCCAACCCGAGCGTCAAGTCCTCGGGCAATCGATGGGGCACCGACACGGCCGTCCAGCCCTGGACTCCGAGTCGCAACGCCTGATAACCGCCCGGCTGCACGTGCACGCCATATTCCTGCCCGTCCAGTACCGCCCGCTCGCGCAACTGCTGCACCAGCGCCACGAAGTCTCGGGCTTGCTGGCGGGCTTCACGCGCCGGGCCTGGCCCCGTGGCGAAGCGGACCATGCCCGCCAGGACGCCGATCAAGACGATAACGACCATCAGCTCCAACAAGGTGAAGCCCCGGCAACGACGCGGCATGTTCACTCGGACCAATTGCCGATGTCGGCCGCCATCCCTTCACCACCCGACACGCCATCGGCGCCCAGGGAGTAGAGGTCATAGCCGCCATCGAGGGATTTGTGCCCGGGGTTGAGGTACTGGTAGGGCGTACCCCAAGGGTCGACCGGCAAGCTTTTCAGATAACCCTGGGGGTTCCAGTTCCTGGCCGCTGGGGTACCGGACGGGCGTTTGCTCAACGCCTCCAGGCCTTGTTGGGTCGAGGGGTAATGGAAGTTGTCGAGGCGGTACATTTCCAGGGCCGTGGCGATCGCCTGGATATCGGTGCGGGCGGCCGTGACCTTGGCCTGGTCGGGTCGGCTCATGAACTGCGGCACGACGATGGCGCCCAGCACGCCAATGATGACCACCACCACCATGATTTCGATCAGGGTAAAACCGCGTTGTTGATGATGTGCGGGTCGGTTGCTTTGAAGTTTCATCGGTCAGTTCACCAATTGGTTGAGGCTCAGGATCGGTAGGAGGATGGCCATGACGATCAGCAGCACGACGCCGCCCATCAGCACCAACATGGCCGGTTCGAAAAGGCTCACCACCAGCGCGATGCGCGCCGCGAGGCTGGCTTCCTGTTGTTCGGCGGCCCGGGCCAGCATGTTGTCGAGTTCGCCGACCCGTTCGCCGCTGGCGATCATGTGCAGCATCAGCGGCGGAATATCACCGCCCTGCTCCAGGCCACGGGTCAGGGTCCCGCCCTCACGTACCGAACGGGCGACATCGGCCATGCGGGCGCGGATTGTCAGGTTGCCGATCACCTGGGCGGCGATGTGCAAGGCCTCCACCAGCGGCACCGCGCTTTTGCTCAGGATCGCCAAGGTGCTGGCGAATCGCGCCGCTTCCATCGCCCGCAGCACTTCGCCCAGCAGCGGCAGCCGCAGCAACAAGCGATGCCAGCGCAGGCGCCACGCCGGTTGGCGCACGCTCCAGCGCCACACCCCGAACAGCCCGGCCAGGGCACCGAGCAGCAGCAGGCCATGGCGACGCAAGCCGTCACTCACGGCGATCAGCGCCTGGGTCAGCCAGGGCAACGGCTGACCGCTGTCGATGAAAATTTTCACCACATCCGGCACCACATACCCCAACAGGAACGCGACAATCGCGACACAGGCCAGCATCAGGATCAGCGGGTACACCAACGCCAGTTGAATGCGCTGGCGCGAGGCCTGGCGCGCCTGGGTGTAGCTCGCCAGTTGCTCCAACACCTGGCCCAGGTGACCCGACTGCTCGCCCGCCGCGACCGTGGCGCAGAACAGTTCGGGGAACGCTTGAGGGAAGGCCCTCAGTGCCGTCGCCAGCGCATGGCCTTCCATCACCCGGCTGCGCACCGCCGCCAGCAGGTGGGCGACGCGGCGTTTCTGGCTCTGTTGCGCCACCGCCCCCAGGGATTCCTCAAGGGGCAGGCCGGCCTGGATCAAGGTGGACAGCTGCAACGTCAGTAACGCCAGATCCGCCGGGCCCAGGCGCCCCCCGGCATGGCGCCCGCCCAGGACTCGCTGTTCCTTGGCTTCCGCCAGTTCGCTGGGCAGCAAGCCGCGCTCGCGCAACAGCTGTCGAGCATGGCGGGGGCTGTCGGCTTCCACGCGCCCCTTGCAGCGTCGGCCCTGGGGGTTTTCGGCCCGATAATCGAAGGTCGGCATGGCGCTAATCCTCCTGGGTAATGCGCAGCAGTTCGTCGACACTGGTCAGGCCTTCCAGCACGCGCTGGCGACCGTCCTGGAACAGGCTGCGGGAGGTCTTGCGGGCCTCGGCGGCGAGCGCCTGCTCGGTGGCGCCCTGGTGAATCAGCTGCGACAGCGCAGCGTTGACATGCACCAGCTCATAGATGCCGAAGCGCCCGCGATAGCCTTTCTGGCATTGCTCGCAGCCCTGGGCCTTGAACAACCTGGGTGCGGCATCGGCGTCGAGGCCCAGGCGCCGACACGTGGCGGCGTCGGCCATATAAGGGGCTTTGCAGGAAGGGCACAGACAGCGCAACAAACGCTGGGCGACGATGCCGGCCAGGGACGACGCCAACAGATACGCATCCACGCCCATGTCCACCAGCCGCGTGACCGCGCCGACGGCGGTGTTGGTGTGCAGGGTCGAGAGCACCAGGTGCCCGGTCAGCGATGCCTGGACGGCGATTTCGGCGGTCTCGCGGTCGCGTATTTCGCCAACCATCACCACGTCCGGGTCCTGGCGCAAAATGGCCCGTAAACCGCGGGCGAAGGTCATGTCGACTTTCGGGTTGACCGGCATCTGGCCGATGCCCGGCAGGTGATATTCGATGGGGTCTTCGACCGTGAGGATGTTGCGGCTCTGGTCGTTGATGCTGCTCAACGCCGCGTACAGGCTGGTGGTCTTCCCCGACCCCGTGGGCCCGGTGACCAACACGATGCCGTGGGGCTTGCCGAGCAACTGGCGCAGGCTCGCCAGGGTGTCGCCGGGCAGGCCCAGGCGTTGCAGTTCCAGGCGCCCGGCCTGCTTGTCGAGCAGGCGCAACACCACCCGCTCGCCATGGGCCGAAGGCAGGGTCGAGACCCGCACATCGACCTCGTGCCCGGCCAGGCGCAACGCCATCCGGCCGTCCTGAGGCACGCGTTTTTCAGCGATGTCCAGGCGCGCCATGACCTTGATCCGCGACACCAGCAGGTTCGCCAGTTCCCGGCGCGGGCGCAGCATTTCCCGCAGCTGCCCGTCGATGCGCATGCGCACCGACAGGTATTGCTCGAACGTTTCCAGGTGCACATCCGAGGCGTGCTCGCGGACCGCCTCGCTGAGCAATGCATTGATCAGGCGAATGATCGGCGCATCACCCTGCTGCTCCAGCAGGTCGGTAGTCTGCGGCATCTGGTCGGCCAGGCTGAGCAGGTCCAGTTCCTCGTCCAGGCCTTGGGCCACCTGCTCGGCGGCGCTCTGGCCCTGGCGATAGACGCTGGCCAGGCGCGCGGCGAACTGCGCCGGCTCCAGGACCTGGATAGGCAGATCCCGCCCACACAGGCGCCGGACTTCCGCCACGGCAGTCAGGGGCGTGTCGCTGCGCATCGCCAGGCTCAAGGTCGGCCCCGCGCCTTCCAGCAGCACGCCCAGGCGCCTGGCGAAACCAAAGGGCAACGGCTCGCTCACAGGCCCTCCGGCTGCGGTGGACGCCTGTCGACCGCCGGCTCCCGCGCGGACGATTCGAACAACTGGCGGGCGTCCCGGGGCAGCAGCAGCGAATTGTTTTTCCGCGAACCGGGTTTGCTCAACTCCCGGAGCGCGTCGTAGCGTTGCCGGCTCACATCGGCCAGGTCTTCGCTGCTGCGCACGATGGTCGGGCGCAGGAACACCATCAAGTTGCTTTTGGTCTGGGTGTCGCGGTTCCAGCGAAACAACGCGCCCAGGTAGGGAATACTGCGCAGCAGCGGCACACCGCTTTGCTGGCTGCGGACACTGTCGCGGATCAGGCCGCCGATCACGATGATCTCGCCATCGTCCGCCAGGATCGTGCTCTTCAAGGCGCGCTTGTTGGTGATCAGGTCCGAGGAGTCCACACCGGAGACGGACGGCGCGATGTCCGATACCTCCTGCTCGACTTCGAGGCGCAAGGTCGAGCCTTCGTTGATGTAAGGCTTGACCTTGAGGCTGATACCCACGTCCTTGCGCTCCACAGTGGTGAACGGATTGTCCGCGCCGTTGCCGCTGGTGGCGTAGGAGCCCGTCTTGAACGGAACGTTCTGGCCCACGATGATTTCCGCCTCCTGGTTATCCAGGGTCAGCAGGCTGGGGGTGGACAGCAGGTTGCTATGGGCGTTGCTCGCCAGCGCCGAGACCAGCGCACTGAAGCGATCGCCACCCAGCCGCAGGAATGCGCTTTCCTTGGTTTTATCCAACTTGCTGAAGTCCAGGCCGATGATCGGGATGTCGGTTCCCGGGAAGTTGATGCTCCCTGCCGCGCTGCCGCTCTTGAGTCCCCACTGCACCCCCAGCGCTTCGGAAATATCTCCGCTCACCTCGACGATGGCCGCATGAATGAGCACCTGGGCCCGGGGTTGGTCCAGCTCCCGGACGATGTTTTCAATGATGCGGACCTGGGCCGGCTCGGCGATCAGGACCAAGGCATTCTGGCTCTCATCGGCCTTGATCCTGAATGGGCTGGCTCCCGCGGTTTCCCGCTGGCCAGCGAGGACCGGTGTGGTTTTCCTATCCTGCCCGACACCTTCCAGGACCTCGGCCAACTGTTTGGCATCGCTGTGACGCAGACGGATGACCCGCGCGTTGTCCTGGGAAGCGGCTGCCGGTACGTCCAGGGTCCGGGCCAGGTCGACCAGGCGTTGACGCACCGCTGGCGCGCCGATGATCACCAGCCGATTGCTGCGGGCATCGGCGATCACCACCCCCGCCGTATCCCCCTCGCGCTTGCCGCCGGAGGCTTCCACCAGGGGGGCGATGTCCCCGGCCTGGGCGTGCTTCAAGCGCACCACCACGTGATTGCGGTTGCGTCCTGAATCCAACCGTTGCACCACGCCGGCGATGCGCTGGACGTTGGCCGCTGTGTCGGTGACCACCAAGGCGTTGGACGAGACCGAAGGGCCGACGTAACCATTGGCCGATACCAAGGGGCGGATCAGCCCGGCGACATCGGCAGCGATGCTCGATTGCAGGTCGAGGACCCGGGTGACGAACTGCGACGGTGTGGCGCTTTGTTCGTCGGCGACACCGGCACGCGTCTTGGCATCGCTGACCGGCGTGATCAGGATCCGCTCGCCTTCGTCGATCACGGTGAAGTTATGGGCATCGAGTACCGAATAGAACAACCGCCGCACCCCTTCGCGGTCCAGCGCCTCCCGGGACATGACCGTGATGCGCCCCGACACCCGGGGATCGAGCACCACGGTCTTGCCCAGGATCGCTGAGAACTCTTCGACCACATCGCGCAGTTCCGCGTTGTTCATCGCCAGTTGCCACTGGGCTTCTTCGGCCTGCAGCCAACCGGCGGGCATCAGCAGGCAAGACGCGGCGAAGCAGAACAGGACACGCGAAACACGCTCCCGGATAAAGCTGTTCATGAATTCGATCACTCTGATTGCCCGGCCACCGGGCGTAGGTATTGCGAGGAATGCGGCGCGGCATGGCCCCCGTCTTCGAGGCTCAGCCGGCGCAGCAGGGGCTTGGCTGTGGGTTGCAGGGCCAAGCGTTCTTCACGTCCATTGCGCCACAACGTCACATGGCTGGCCTCGACCCGGCGCAGCACGCTGCCACCCGGCAAACGCTCGCCCACCTGGTAAATGCGCGGGCCGGCGGCGTCCGCCAGCAAGGCCCGCGACAAGCCTTGGCCAGCGACAAAACTGGCCTGCAACGTGATCGGTTCGGTGCTAGGGACATGGGCACCTTCGGGCGTCAGGCCGAACACCGTCGCGACGGCTTGTACGTTGGGCAGGGCGCGCACCGGAACGGTCGGCGAGCCGCCAACCACGGGCACATCACGGGCCACTGCCTGGCGATAACGCCACTCGTGCCCGGCCAGCAACACCCCATACAACAGCGGTACGAGCATCAGGATTGTCGTGGGCAAACGACTGCCAACCTTGAAAGAAACACTCACTTTTGCGCCCGCCGGATCATCGCGCCCGAGGGCTTGGCGAAGGTCATTCGCCGCACCACCCTGCGTCCGGAGCACTCATGCCAGGCCACTGCGCAAAGATGCAGCGCCACGAGCACGGAAAGCACCACGCAAGCCGAGGTATGGATCGTGCTGGCCCGTTCGATCAGCGCCGGATCGCTCAGTGGCTGGGGGAAGTGAACGAGTCCGAAGACACTGATCGCGCTTTTCATCATCAGAACGCCGGTCACCAGGACGACAGCAATGACCAGGTAGACCATGGCGTGTACCGCAAAGGCCAGCGTCTTGATCGGCGCAGGCGCCGTTCCATGGGGTTCCAATGCACGGACAAACAGGCAGGCTCGCCACACGAACAGCGGAATGAACAGCGTCGTCAGCGACACATTGAATGACCCGATCCAGTGTTCGGTCGCAGCCGACACCGGGTTGTAAGCCACATAAAACCCGGACACCAACGTCCACAAGATAATGACCGCCGACAACCAGTGCAGCAGCACACGTGGCCGGGAATAATTGGAATGCATCACGCGCCCTCCTTCGAAGGCTCCAGGCAATCCCTGCGGATCGCCCGAAGCCGTGCCTGTCAGGACTTACAACTTGTCCCAGGCGCTTTGCCAGGAGGCACCGACACCCGGTTCAAAGCCGTTGGAAGCCGGGGTGTATTGCTTGCAGTAGCCGGACGCAGGGAACGGCTTGCACTCGAATACTTCCTCGGTCTTGGGTTGCAGCACTTTCGTGCCGGCGGCGTAGTCGCTGATGCCTTCAGGGAATACGAAGTCGTACTCGATGCCTGCACCCTCGCCGGTCAGGGTGACCGTCTTGGTTTCCTGGCGAGTGGTGCGGCCGTCTTCGGTGGTCCCCACCAGTGTCAGGGTGTGCGCACCTGGAGCGCTGCGCACGTCCAGGTTCAGGCCGGTGCTGCCTGCGCCCACGGTCTGGCTCACGACACCCACCTGCTTGTTCTTTTCATCGAACAAAGTGGCTTCGAGATTCATGCTGCGGTTTGTCTGTGCAGTGAACGCCATGCTGGTCCGACCTTTGTCGAGCACGTACTCCGGTTGCAGGGAAGAAATCTCCATGCTGGCGCTGGCGTCTTCGCGCATATCCAGTTGCACTTCATAGCGCTTCACGCCGCTTTCTTTCTGGGCGTACAGCTTGTTGGTGCCCTTGATCGGCGTGATATTGCCCTCGTCATCACGGATACCGGCACGAATCAGAGGATGGGCCTTGTTGATGGCGTCGGCGAGTTTGAACGACCAATTTTCAGGCTTGCCTTCTTCAGCGTTATCGATGCTGATTTGCACGCTGTACTCGGCGTTTTCACCGCTGGCAGAGAACGCCCGAGCCTTGACCTTGTCGCCCGCCAGCAACTGCGTCGATGGTGCGATGCTGCCCACCGGCGACCATCCGCCCGGCAACGCGGCTTCGGCGAGGATGTTCACATCCGCCGGGTTATAGAACGCATTGTCGGTGTCGCCGACCGTCCAGACCGCCAGGATGACATGGTGGCCTGTCTTCTCGTCGGGAATCACGCAATCGTGCTTGGCACCACTGGCTGGAAGTTGATTACCGCCATCGATCGTGCAGAACGGTGCGCTATCGAACGATGCGCGCTTGAGCGGCTCGTTTGGGTTCCAACCGTCACGGGTGATGAAATATTCGTGTTTGGTCGCCGGATGCGGGGCGATGTATTGCCATTGGAAGGTGATGTTGCGATCCCGGATTTCAGTCAGTTGCCAGCGAGTGGCCGACTGCGCATCCAGGGCGGAAAACAGCGAGTTACCGCCGCTGGCGATCTTGCCGTCGTAGGGGCCCTGCAGAGGAGCGCCACCGGCACCATTCGGGAATCCCTTGAAGGTTTCGCCGGTACTATGAGGTTCGTATTGCGCACCACCGCAGTTTTTGTTTTCGCCTTTCTGGCATAAAAATGCCCGCGAGGGCGGCACTTCGAGGTATCCGTGGGCGAATACACCCTGGGATGTCAGCATGGCCGACAACAGAACTAACGACGATGCGCATCCCGTTAATACGCCATTCTTGTTGAAGTTGTTTTTCATATAAGTTCCAGACTATCCATCGAGATTGAAAGACGTTTTACCGTCATCTTGCAAGGCCCGCCGGATCGTTCAGCGCACGGCCTGCAAGCACCGGAACCTTATAGAAAGTTTAAGCCCCCCTATGTAGGAAAAATCTCTCAAAACAGAAGGAATGATCTGTTAATCTATTTCCCTTACATAGAAAGAGAAACTTCTTATAAATGGCAACAACTATTAAACACTGACAAACAGTAACACCAGGCCAACTACAATCAGGCGTTAAATTGAAAGTTATAGGGCAGACAATAAAAAAGCCTGTCCGGCACAGGACCGGACAGGCTGGGTGACAGAGGTCGCAATCAGACGTGATATTGCGCCGACAACTCATGCACCGCCCGCAGGAAGGCGCCGGCGTGTTCCGGGTCGACTTCCGGGGTGATGCCATGGCCCAGGTTGAACACATGGCCGCTGCCGCTGCCATAGCTCGCCAAAATACGCCCGACTTCGGCGCGAATGGCTTCAGGCTTGGCGTAGAGCACGGTCGGGTCCATGTTGCCTTGCAGGGCGACCTTGTGACCGACACGTTCGCGGGCGTTGCCAATGTCGCAGGTCCAATCCAGGCCCAAGGCGTCGGCGCCGGCCTCGGCGATGCTTTCCAGCCACAGGCCGCCGTTCTTGGTGAACAGGATCACCGGGACTTTGCGACCTTCGTGTTCGCGGATCAAGCCGCTGACGATCTTGCGCATGTAGGCCAGGGAAAATTCCTGGTATGCCGCCGCCGACAGGTTGCCGCCCCAGGTATCGAAGATCTGCACCGCTTGCGCGCCGGCCAGGATCTGGCCGTTGAGGTAGGACGTGACCGATTGGGCCAGCTTGTCCAGCAACAGGTGCATGGCTTGCGGGTTGTCGTAGAGCATGGCCTTGGTCTTGCGGAAGTCCTTCGACGAACCGCCTTCGACCATGTAGGTGGCCAGGGTCCAGGGGCTGCCGGAGAAACCGATCAGCGGCACGCGACCGTTGAGTTCACGGCGAATGGTGCTGACCGCGTCCATGACGTAGCCCAGGTCCTTTTGCGGATCGGGAATCGGCAAGGCCTCGATGTCGGCCAGGGTGCTGACGACTTTCCTGAAACGCGGGCCTTCGCCGGTCTCGAAGTACAAGCCCTGCCCCATGGCGTCGGGAATGGTGAGAATGTCGGAGAACAGGATCGCCGCGTCCAACTGCGGATAACGGTCCAGCGGCTGCATCGTGACTTCGCAGGCGAACTGGGGGTTCATGCACAGGCTCATGAAGTCACCCGCCTTGGCGCGGCTGGCGCGGTACTCCGGCAGGTAGCGACCGGCCTGGCGCATCATCCAGACAGGGGTGACGTCCACGGGTTGCTTGAGCAGGGCGCGAAGGAAACGGTCGTTCTTCAGGGCAGTCATGTCGGCATCCGGAAAAAAAGTGCGGGCATTTTCTCAGAGCGCGACGCAAAAGGCACGGCAAGAGCCGTGCCTTTTATCTATCGGGGCAATTTGTCGCGGTGCCATGCAATGTTCAGCAACACCACAAAACAATTGTGGGAGCGAGCTTGCTCGCGATGAGGGCGTCCCATTCAACAGGTTCGTCGACTGATCCACCGCGATCGCGAGCAAGCTCGCTCCCACATTTTGATCGCATTCCAGCATTGGGAAGCGATCAGACTTGCAGGTAATCCAGGATCCCTTCCGCCGCATTGCGGCCTTCGAAGATCGCCGTCACCACCAGGTCGGAACCCCGGACCATGTCGCCACCGGCGAAGATCTTCGGGTTGCTGGTCTGGTGCTTGTACTGGCCCTGCTCCGGAGCCACGACGCGGCCCTGGCTGTCGGTCTGGATGCTGAACTGCTCGAACCACGGCGCCGGGCTCGGGCGGAAGCCGAAGGCGATGACCACGGCGTCGGCCGGGATGATCTCTTCGGAACCGGGGATCGGCTCGGGGCTGCGACGGCCGCGGGCGTCCGGCTCGCCGAGACGGGTCTCGACCACCTTCACGCCTTCGACCTTGTCTTCACCGACAATGGCGATCGGCTGGCGGTTGTAGAGGAATTTCACGCCTTCTTCCTTGGCGTTCTTCACCTCTTTGCGCGAGCCGGGCATGTTCGCTTCGTCGCGACGATAGGCGCAGGTCACCGACTTGGCGCCCTGGCGGATCGACGTGCGGTTGCAGTCCATCGCCGTGTCGCCACCACCAAGCACCACGACCTTCTTGCCTTTCATGTCGACGAAATCTTCCGGCGACTTTTCAAAGCCCAGGTTGCGGTTGACGTTGGCGATCAGGAAGTCGAGTGCGTCGTAGACGCCCGGCAGGTCCTCACCGGCAAAGCCACCCTTCATGTAGGTGTAGGTGCCCATGCCCATGAAGACCGCATCGTATTCCTCGAGCAGTTGCTCCATGGTCACGTCCTTGCCCACCTCGGTGTTCAGGCGGAACTCGATGCCCATGCCGGTGAAGACTTCGCGACGATTGCTCAGCACGGTCTTTTCCAGCTTGAACTCGGGAATGCCAAAGGTCAGCAGGCCGCCGATTTCCGGATTCTTGTCGAACACCACCGGGGTCACGCCACCGCGTACCAGCACGTCGGCACAGCCCAGGCCCGCCGGGCCGGCACCGATGATCGCCACGCGCTTGCCGGTCGGTTTGACCTTGGACATGTCCGGGCGCCAGCCCATGGCGAACGCGGTGTCGGTGATGTACTTCTCCACCGAACCGATGGTCACCGCGCCAAAACCGTCGTTGAGGGTGCAGGCACCTTCACACAGGCGATCCTGCGGGCACACCCGGCCGCAGACTTCCGGCAGGGTGTTGGTCTGGTGGGACAGCTCGGCGGCCTGGAGGATATTGCCCTCGGCCACCAGTTTCAGCCAGTTGGGAATGAAGTTGTGCACCGGGCACTTCCATTCGCAATACGGGTTGCCACAACCCAGGCAGCGGTGGGCCTGGTCGGCCGACTGCTGGGGTTTGAAAGGTTCGTAGATTTCCACGAACTCTTTCTTGCGTTGACGCAACAGTTTCTTCTTCGGATCCTTGCGCCCGACATCGATGAACTGGAAGTCGTTATTCAGACGTTCAGCCATTGTTAAAACCTCATCAAACTCTTCAGGCGCATATCACTGCGGGTTGGCACGAGTGCTGGAAAGCAACGATTTCAGGTTGGCAGCCTTGGGCTTGACCAGCCAGAAACGACGCACGTAGTCATCGAGGTTCTCGGCGAGTTCACGACCCCACTCGCTGTCGGTTTCCTCGACGTACTCATCCAGTACACGCTGCAAATGGCTGCGGTAGGCTTCCATCGCCTCGCCGCTGATCCGCTGGATTTCCACCAGTTCGTGGTTGACCCGGTCAACGAAGGTGTTGTCCTGGTCGAGCACGTAGGCGAAACCGCCGGTCATGCCAGAGCCGAAGTTATAACCGGTCTTGCCCAGCACGCAGACAAAACCACCGGTCATGTACTCGCAGCAGTGATCGCCGGTGCCTTCCACCACGGTGTGGGCCCCGGAGTTACGCACGGCGAAACGCTCGCCCGCGGTGCCGGCGGCGAACAGCTTGCCGCCCGTGGCGCCATAAAGGCAGGTGTTGCCGATGATGGCACTGTCCTGGGTCTTGTAGACGCTACCCTTGGGCGGAACGATGACCAGCTTGCCGCCGGTCATGCCCTTGCCCACGTAGTCGTTGGCATCGCCTTCCAGGTACATGTTCAGGCCACCGGCGTTCCAGACGCCGAAGCTCTGGCCCGCGGTGCCCTTGAAGCGGAAGGTGATCGGCGCCTTGGCCATGCCCTGGTTGCCGTGCTTGCGGGCGATCTCGCCGGAGATCCGCGCGCCGATGGAGCGGTCGCAGTTGCAGATATCCAGGTCGAACTCGGCACCGCTCAGGTCGTTGATCGCCGAAGCGGCCATGTCGACCATCTTTTCGGCCAGCTCGCCCTTGTCGAACGGCGGGTTGCGGTCGACCTGGCAGAACTGTGGCTTGTCCGCCGGGATGAGATCGCTGCCCAGCAACGGGGTCAGGTCCAGGTGCTGCTGCTTGGCGGTCTGGCCCTCGATCACGTCCAGCAGGTCGGTGCGGCCGATCAGCTCTTCAAGCGAGCGAACGCCCAGCTTGGCCAGCCACTCACGGGTCTCTTCGGCCACGTAGGTGAAGAAATTCACCACCATGTCGACGGTACCGATGTAGTGGTCCTTGCGCAGCTTGTCGTTCTGGGTCGCCACGCCGGTGGCGCAGTTGTTCAGGTGGCAGATGCGCAGGTATTTGCAGCCCAGGGCGATCATCGGCGCGGTGCCGAAGCCGAAGCTCTCGGCGCCGAGGATGGCCGCCTTGATCACGTCCAGGCCAGTTTTCAGGCCACCGTCGGTCTGCACCCGGACCTTGCCGCGCAAATCGTTGCCGCGCAGGGTCTGGTGGGTTTCGGCCAGGCCCAGCTCCCATGGCGCCCCCGCGTACTTGATCGAGGTCAGCGGCGATGCGCCGGTGCCGCCGTCGTAGCCGGAGATGGTGATCAGGTCGGCATAGGCCTTGGCCACGCCGGCCGCAATGGTGCCGACGCCGGCTTCCGCCACCAGCTTCACCGAGACCAGCGCCTTGGGGTTCACCTGCTTGAGGTCGAAGATCAGTTGCGACAAGTCTTCGATCGAGTAGATGTCGTGGTGCGGCGGCGGCGAGATCAGGGTCACGCCGGGGACCGCATAACGCAGCTTGGCGATCAGGCCGTTGACCTTGCCACCGGGCAACTGGCCGCCTTCGCCAGGCTTGGCGCCTTGGGCGACCTTGATCTGCAGCACTTCAGCGTTGACCAGGTATTCCGGCGTCACACCGAAGCGGCCGGTGGCCACCTGCTTGATTTTCGAACTCTTGATGGTGCCGTATCGCGCCGGGTCTTCGCCGCCTTCGCCGGAGTTGGAACGCGCACCGAGGCGGTTCATGGCTTCGGCCAGGGCTTCGTGGGCTTCCGGGGATAAGGCGCCGAGGGAAATACCGGCCGAATCGAAGCGCTTGAGCACCGATTCCAGCGGTTCCACTTCACTGATGTCCAGCGGCGTGTCGAGGGTCTTGACCTTGAGCAGGTCGCGGATCATCGACACCGGACGGTTGTCCACCAGCGAGGTGTATTCCTTGAACTTGCTGTAGTCGCCCTGCTGCACGGCCGCTTGCAGGGTGTTGACCACGTCGGGGTTGTAGGCGTGGTATTCACCACCGTGGACAAACTTCAGCAGGCCGCCCTGCTGGATCGGCTTGCGCGGGCTCCAGGCTTCGGCGGCCAGGGCTTTCTGTTCGGCTTCGATGTCGACGAAACGCGCACCCTTGATGCGGCTCGGCACGCCACGGAAGCTCAGTTCGCAGACCTCTTCGGACAGGCCGATGGCCTCGAACAGTTGCGCGCCACGGTACGAGGCGATGGTCGAGATGCCCATCTTCGACAGGATCTTGAGCAGGCCCTTGGTGATGCCCTTGCGGTAGTTCTTGAACACCTCGTAGAGGTCGCCCAGTACTTCGCCCGTGCGGATCAGGTCGCCCAGCACTTCATAGGCCAGGAACGGATACACCGCCGAGGCACCAAAACCGATCAGCACCGCGAAGTGATGCGGATCGCGGGCGGTGGCGGTTTCCACCAGGATATTGGAATCGCAGCGCAGGCCTTTTTCGGTCAGGCGATGGTGCACCGCGCCGGTGGCCAACGAGGCGTGGATCGGCAGCTTGCCCGGAGCGATATGACGGTCGCTGAGGACGATCTGGGTGCGCCCGGCGCGCGCGGCTTCTTCAGCCTGATCGGCCACGTTGCGGATCGCCGCTTCCAGGCCGACGCTTTCGTCGTAGTTCAGGTCGATGACCTGGCGCGCGAAGCCCGGACGGTCGAGGTTGGTCAACGAACGCCACTTGGCCGGGGAAATGACCGGCGAGCTGAGGATCACCCGCGAGGCATGTTCCGGCGACTCCTGGAAAATGTTGCGCTCGGCACCGAGACAGATTTCCAGGGACATCACGATCGCTTCGCGCAGCGGGTCGATCGGTGGGTTGGTCACCTGGGCGAACTGCTGGCGGAAATAGTCGTACGGCGTGCGCACGCGCTGCGACAGCACGGCCATCGGCGTGTCGTCGCCCATGGAGCCGACCGCCTCGTAGCCCTGCTCGCCCAGCGGACGCAGCACCTGGTCACGTTCTTCGAACGTCACCTGGTACATCTTCATGTACTGCTTGAGCTGGTCGACGTCGTAGAAAGCCGAGCCATGGTCGTTGTCTTCCATGGTCGCCTGGATGCGCAGGGCATTCTTGCGCAGCCATTGCTTGTACGGATGACGGGACTTGAGACGGTTGTCGATGGCGTCGGTGTCGAGGATCTGGCCAGTCTCGGTGTCCACGGCAAAGATCTGGCCCGGACCTACGCGGCCCTTGGCGATGACGTCTTCGGGCTGGTAGTTCCAGACGCCGATTTCCGACGCCAGGGTGATGAACCCGTTGCTGGTGGTGACCCAGCGCGCCGGACGCAGACCGTTCCGGTCCAGCAGGCACACGGCGTAGCGACCGTCGGTCATGACGATACCGGCCGGGCCGTCCCACGGTTCCATGTGCATGGAGTTGTATTCGTAGAAGGCGCGCAGGTCCGGATCCATGGTCTCGACGTTCTGCCACGCCGGCGGCACCAGCATGCGCACGCCGCGGAACAGGTCGATGCCACCGGTCACCATCAGTTCCAGCATGTTGTCCATGCTCGAGGAGTCCGAACCCACGCGGTTGACCAGTGGGCCGAGCTCTTCGAGGTCCGGCATCAGGTCGTTGGCGAACTTGGTGCGACGGGCCACGGCCCAGTTGCGGTTGCCGGTGATGGTGTTGATCTCGCCGTTGTGGGCGAGGAAGCGGAATGGCTGGGCCAGCGGCCACTTCGGCAGGGTGTTGGTGGAGAAGCGCTGGTGGAACACGCAGATCGCGGTTTTCAGGCGCTCGTCGCTCAGGTCCGGATAGAAGGCGGTGAGGTCCGCCGGCATCATCAGGCCTTTATAGATAATGGTCTTGTGGGAAAAGCTGCAGATGTAGTGATCGGTGTCGGCAGCGTTGGCCACGGACGAACGACGACGGGAGCTGAACAGCTTGATCGACATGTCCTGGTCGCTCAGGCCTTCGCCGGCGATGAACACCTGTTCGATCTGCGGCAGGCGCTCGAGCGCCAGGCGGCCGAGGACGCTGGTGTCGATCGGCACTTTGCGCCAGCCCACCAGTTGCAGGCCGGCGGCCAGGATCTCGCGGTTCATGTTTTCGCGAGCCGCCTCAGCCTTCACCGGGTCCTGGTTGAAGAACACCATGCCCACGGCGTACTGCTTGGGCAGGGTCACGCCGAACGTTTCCTGGGCTACGGCACGCAGGAACTCGTCGGGCTTTTGAATCAGCAAGCCACAACCGTCGCCGGTCTTGCCGTCGGCGTTGATCCCACCGCGGTGGGTCATGCAGGTCAGGGCCTCAATGGCCGTTTGCAAAAGGGTATGGCTGGGCTCGCCCTGCATATGAGCTATCAGGCCGAAACCGCAGTTATCCTTGAATTCATCTGGTTGGTACAGACCTGCTTTCATAGACACTTTCTCACCAGGCTGCCTCTAATCGAGGCAAATTTCTTTTCAATTCAACCGGTTGCATGCCGCGCCGAACGTACGCCAGCTTTGCGGGGGCAAAAGGGAGGTCATTGTACACACCGACACAGAGGCTCACAAATTTGACGACGAACTGTCGCAAATCCATGTCGCATTTGTGAAAGGTTTAAAGCTATATGCTGTGCTAGTCAAAACTTTTTTGGGTTTGACCGCTACGACTCAAACGCTACTGTGACGCAGACACCACAAGGCGCGCGGCCTGAAAGGTCGCCCGCCCTTGCGGAAATTTTGAGGTTGCCGGGAGAGGCGGCCTGGGTAAGGCCGCCGAATCTTCAGCGAGTTGCAGCCAGTTCCTGTTGGACGCTGGCGACAGTGCGAGGCCAAGGTTTACCAGCCTGAACCTTCGCTGGCAAGGCCTTGATGGCGGAAACAGCCGCATCACGGTTGGCAAAGCTGCCGTAGGTGATGACATACAGCGGCTTGCCGTTGAGCACTTTCTTGAAATAACGGTACTCGCCGCCCTGCTCCTTGACGAAGTTCTGCGCCGCGGCTTCGGAACTGGTGCCGAGGATCTGCACCACGTAGTTGCCCGGCGCCTGGCCGGCGTACCAGCTACCGCCCGCGGCCTTGGCTGGGGCAGCGGCAGGCTTGGCCGCCGGTGCTGCTGGCGTCGCTGGCTTGGCCGCAGGCGCCGGAACCGGTACCGGCTTGGCGGTAGCCACCTGGGTCGGCGCCGGGGTCGGCTTGGCGGTCGGGGCAGGGGTTGGCGCCGGGCCAGCCGGCACGCCCACAGGCGGTGCGGTGGTGGTCACGGTCGGCGGCGTGTCGCTGCTGTCGTCGATCGGTGGCGCTGCGCCGTCGTCGCCTTCGGTGATACCGCCGGCCGCTTCGGCCAGCGGGCCGCGCATGACCGGCTGCGACTGGCCGACCAGCGGCAGCGGCATCGGCTGGGTGTTACCGGCGAATTCCACGGCCGGCGCGCCACCGTTGGGTTGCGGCTTACCTTGACCAAGGGGCAGTTGCGCCTGTTCGTTGGCAGGGGCACCCGTGGCAGGTGCCTTGGTGCGACCCGGCATCAGCCAGGCGGCGGCAACCGCGACCACGACGACGGCGGAAATTGCCAATACGTGTTTCTTCGGCATGTTGAACCCCATACTTGGACGCTTCACCGCTGAGCGGCTGGCAATCATGACTTCGATCAGAGCATCGCGGGCGACCTGGTTGATGTTGCCAGGCCAGCCGTCGGAGCTTTCGTGAATCTCAGAGATCTGATCGGCGGTGAAAAGTTCGATACCCCGGCCCGCGCCCTCGAGACGCTGGGCCAGGTATTCACGGGTTTCTTCCTCGGTGTAGGGCGCCAGCTCGATGACGTGGAAGCGCTCTTCCTCGAGGTTCAATTGGTCCAGGTCGGCGATCAGCGACGACTCGCCGAACAGGAACACGTGAGGCCGGCCCTCCGGGGCACCGGCCGCCAAGGCCAGCAGGGCTTCGAGGGCCGACTCGTCGAGTTGCTCGGCATCGTCCACCAGCAGATAGACTTCCTGCCCGGTCAGCGCCAGTTGCACGATCTGATCGAGGATTGCACCGATTTCGGCCTGGGCGACGTTCAGCGCCTGGGCCACCTGGCGCAACACACCGGCGGCATCGCCAGCGCCACGGGCCGACACCACCACGCTTTGCACAGACTGTTTGTTGGTACTGGCCACCAGGGCCTGGCGCAGCAAGGTCTTGCCGCTGCCCTGGGGGCCGGTGACCACCAACAGCAACTGGCTGTAGCGCGCTAGGTGATGCAACTGGCCCAGCACCGGCTTGCGCTGGGCGGGGAAGAACTTGAAGCCCGGGACCCGTGGGGCAAAAGGGTCATGACTCAATTGGAAATGGCCGAGGAAAGCCTCGTCGGCATGCAAACTAGTCATCGGAATCTCATTAACCTTTAAGCTGAGCCAGGGCGCGGTAGTCCGCTCCCAGCGTGGCCTGTAGAACTTCTTTCGGATAATCGTCGGTCACCACCGCTTCGCCCATGTGGCGCAGCAGCACCAGGCGCAGACGACCGTCGATCACTTTTTTGTCGATTGCCATGTGTTCAAGAAAATCCGCCTCGCTCATTTCCTCGGGCGGAACCACCGGCAGCCCGGCGCGCTGGAACAGACGAATACCGCGATCGCGTTCCTGTTCGCTGATCCAGCCCAGGCGCGCAGACATCTCCAGGGCCATGACCGTACCGGCCGCAACCGCTTCACCGTGCAGCCAGACACCATAGCCCATGTGCGTTTCGATGGCATGGCCGAAGGTGTGGCCCAGGTTGAGCGTGGCGCGCACCCCCGACTCACGTTCATCGGCACCGACCACCGCGGCCTTGGCGGCGCAGGAGCGCTCGATGGCGTAGGTCAGCGCCGCTTGATCCAGCGCACGCAGGCGGTCGACGTGCTCTTCGAGCCAGCCCAGGAACGGTTCGTCGCAGATCAGCCCGTACTTGATGACTTCCGCCAGCCCCGCGGACAGTTCGCGGGCCGGCAGGGTAGTGAGGGTGGCGGTGTCGATCAGCACCACGTTGGGCTGATAGAACGCACCGACCATGTTCTTGCCCAGCGGATGGTTGATCCCGGTCTTGCCGCCCACCGACGAGTCGACCTGCGACAGCAGCGTCGTGGGGATCTGGATGAAGTCGACGCCACGCTGATAACAAGCGGCGGCAAAACCGGCCATGTCGCCGATCACGCCACCGCCCAGGGCAACCACCGTGGTGCGGCGATCATGCCGTGCGGTCAGCAGGCCGTCGAAGATGAGTTGAAGGGTTTCCCAGTTCTTGAAGGCTTCGCCGTCGGGCAACACCACGGAAATGACCGAGAAAGCCGACAGGCTGCGGGTCAGACGTTCCAGATACAGAGGCGCGACGGTTTCATTGGAAATGATCGCCACTTGCCGCCCGGCGATGTGCGGCGCCAGCAGTTCGGGCTGGTCCAGCAAGCCTTCGCCAATATGAATCGGGTAGCTGCGCTCGCCCAGGTCGACCTTAAGTGTCTGCATGTGTCCCCACAGTGAAGATGGAATCAGGCGTCCTGCCTGCAATTAACGATAGTGCCCAACGGGGATAAATCCCCTCGCCACAGGTCCCAGTGCTTGCCATGACACCATGGGATGGCCATCCGCCACGCCCCAGGCGGGCCATGACGGGACGTCGAGGATAGCGCATTTCGCCAGGCGCATTAACGGGGTGGCAGTTGCTGCAGGCGATCGAGAATGTCCAGCACCACCATCCGCGGCGGCCGCTCGTCGGTTTCCACCACCAGGTCGGCGATCTCCCGATACAGCGGATCACGCAGTTCCAGCAGGTCCCGCAGGGTCTTGGCGGGGTCGGCGGTGCGCAACAGCGGCCGGTTGCGATCCCGGGCGGTGCGGCCGACCTGCTGCTCGACAGAGGCGTGCAGATAGACCACTCGTCCGCCGGCATGCAGCGCCCGACGATTGGCTTCGCGCATCACCGCGCCGCCGCCGGTGGCCAACACCACGCCCTCGAACGCGCACAGCTCGGCGATCATCGCCTGCTCACGGTCACGAAAGCCCGGCTCGCCTTCCTTGTCGAAGATCCATGGGATATTGGCACCCGTGCGCAATTCAATTTCCTTGTCGGAATCTTTGAACGGCAGGCGCAGCTCTTTGGCCAGCAAACGGCCGATGGTGCTTTTTCCAGCGCCCATCGGCCCAACAAGAATCAAATTTCGCACAGAATCAACGACTCACAGCAATCGCCTGGTTATTCATGATACGCGGAGTGAGGAACACCAGCAGCTCGGATTTTTTCTCCGAAACCACATCACGCCGGAAAAGGCGGCCAAGATACGGCACATCGCCAAGAAATGGCACCTTATCTACGACCTTGCTCTGAGTATTTGAGAAAACTCCGCCAATCACAATGGTCTCGCCATCATTGACCAGGACCTTGGCGTTGACTTCGTTTTTCTTGATCGGCGGCACTTCCTGCACCTTGTTCAGGTAGTCCGGCTCATCCTTGGTGACCTTGACCTCCATGATGATGCGGTTGTCCGGGGTGATCTGTGGGGTCACCTCCAGCGACAGCGAGGCCTCCTTGAACGACACCGAGGTGGCACCGCTGGAGCTGGCTTCCTGATAAGGAATCTCCGTGCCCTTGAGGATCTTTGCCGTCTCCTTGTCGGACGTCACCACCTTGGGCTGGGAGACGATTTCGCCGTTGCCGGTCTTCTCCATGGCCGTCAGCTCAAGGTCCAGCAAGACGTTGTCGGTGATGAACGCAATACCGATCCCCGACGTATTGCCCGAGGCACCCAGGTCGACGAACGGCTGGTTGGTACCGGTACTGCCCGGCGTGCCAATGGTGGTGGAGGTGCCGCTGGTCACCCCCGAGGAGTTCCAGTTGCCCTTGTTCTGGATCGACCCTCCCCAGCGCACGCCCAGGCTTTTGTCGTAGTCGACGTTGGCCTCGACAATCCGTGCCTCGATCATCACCTGGCGCACCGGAATATCCAGCTGCGCCACGATCCGGCGCAGTTCGTCGAGCCGGTCCTGGGTCTGGTAGGCGATGATGTTGTTGGTCCGCTCATCCACCGTGATCGTGCCGCGCTCGTCGGCTTTGGCCTCGGCACTGGTCACTGACTGGAACAGCTTGGCGATGTCCGCCGCCTTCGCATAGTTGACCTGCAACAGCTCACGGCGCAGCGGCGCCAGGTCGGCGATCTGCTTCTGCGACTCCAGCTCCTGGCGTTCGCGCGCGGCGATTTCATCGGCCGGGGCCACCAGCAGCACGTTACCGACCTTGCGCTTGTCCAGGCCCTTGGTCTTGAGCACCAGGTCCAGCGCCTGGTCCCAGGGCACATTCTGCAAGCGCAGGGTGATGCCGCCCTGCACCGTGTCGCTGGCCACCAGGTTCAGGTTGGTGAAATCGGCAATCAGTTGCAGGACCGAACGCACTTCGATGTCCTGGAAGTTGAGCGAGAGCTTCTCGCCGCTGTAGGCCGCGCGGTCGGCATTGCGTTTTTGCAGGTCGTCGACGGTCATGGGCCGGACGCTGACGGTGAGCTTGTTGTCGGTCTGGTAGGTCGAGTAGTCGAAGGTGCCACTGGGCTCGATGCTGATGGTCGCCCGGTCGCTGCCGGCGCTGGCATTGACGAATTGCACCGGGGTGGCGAAGTCCTTGACGTCCAGGCGCACCCGCAGCGGCTCGGGCAATTGGGTCCTGGCGAAATTGAGGATGATCTTGCCTTCGCGCTCCTGGATGTCCGGGGCGATGGAAGGATCGGACAAATCGATCACCACATTGCCTTCGCCCTGGGTCCCCCGCTGGAAATCCACCCCACGAATCGCCTTGCCCACCGGCGCACCGGCCCTCGCGGGCGCAGCGCTGGCCAGCGCCGGGCGCGGGGCCTGGGCGGCGTTCTTCGGAACATGACTCTTCGCAGCGGCGCCCTTGCCAACCACCACGAACAGGCTATTGCCTTCGACCCGGGTGTCGTACGGCGCCAGCTGGGTCAGGCCGATGATCAACCGGGTGCGATCACCTGCCTCGACCACGGTGGCGCTGCGCGCATTGCCCCCGCCCAAGTCGCGGTGCTTGCTGGCCAATTGGTTGGTCACGCCTGGCAGGTCCAGGGCAATCCGGGCCGGTTGTTCGGTGGTGTAGCCCCGGGGGGGCGGCGGCGGCCCGTCGAAGGTGAGCTTCAACTCGACGCGGTCGCCCGGCAACGCCGCGACATCCAGCGTCTTCAGACTGGCCGCGTGAACCATCGGCGACAACAGCGCTATCCATAGCGAAATACCGAAGGCTGACAAAAACCTGTTCATTGTTGGGGTTCCACTATTGAGTGCTCTTTCAAAGGAATGGTCCGAGGTCGTTCCAGCCAGGCACCCTCGCCATCGGGAACGATTTCGATCACATCGACCTGGGTGGCGCCGATGGCGATGATTCGCCCGTCGTTGCGCCCCAGATAGTCACCGACCTTGAGCCGATGCACCCCGCCCGCGCCCCGCAGGAGCGCGAAGGAGCCACTGGCGTTGGAGATCGTACCGACCATTTCAAACTGCTCGATGTTGAAGCCTTCCAGGTATTGCTTGACCCGGTTGGGGTCGGGCCGCACGTTGTGCGAGCCGCGCTGCCGGTCGGCCTGGTCCACGCGGACCTGCCGGGAAAACGGGCTGCGCAGGTTCGCGGCGCTGTAGGTAAAGGTCTCGTAGGGCCTGAACGTCGGCGTCGGCTCGATCTTGCCCGGTGGACGCAGGCGCACTTCATTCATGTAAGCGTCCAGGTCGCTGAAACCGTTGTCGTCGTTGCAACCCGCCAGCGCGACCAGGCCCGCCAGCAGGCAGAGGCGACACACCAGCGGCCTCATGGCTGCGCCTCCTGCTCGTTGTAGCGGTAGGTCTTGGCCTGGATGCTCATGCGCAGCTTCGTGCCTGCCTCGGGCTCCATCGGGGCGATTTCGAAATCGTGCAGCGTGACGATCCGGGGCAGTCCGGCCACTCCACTGACGAATGTCGCCAGGTCGTGGTAGCCGCCGGTCACGGTGATCTGGATCGGCAGCTCGATGTAGAACGGTTGGGTGACTTCCGGCAGCAGCTTGATTTCCTCGAACTCCAGGCCACTGCCCAGGCCGGTGCGGGTAATGTCTTCCAGCAGGCCCGGCACCTCGGTATCACTGGGCAATTGCCGCAACAGTACACCGAAAGACGTTTCCATCTGCTTCATCTGCTCGGTGTAGCGTTCCAGGTTCGCGGCCATGTGGGCCTTGCCCGCGAATTGTGCCTTGAGGGTATTTTCTTCCTCGCGCACCTGCTGCAACTGGTTTTCCAGGTCGCTCAAGGCAAAGTTATAGCCCAGCCCCAGCACCAGGGCCACCAGCAGGATGCCCGCCAGCCATTTGATGGGCGCTGGCCAGGAACCGATGTTGTTGGTGTCCAGGTCACTGACGTCGATCTTGCGCAACGCGTCGAGCCATTCCCCAGGCCTCATTGGGCGTCCCCCTCATCGGCCGGCCGGGTCTGGCGAACCGTCAGCTGGAAAACGTTGGCCTGGTCGAGCTGACCGGCGGTGGTGGCCTTGACCTCCGTCAGGCTGGGCGCATCGAACAGGTCCGACGAGTCCAGGTTGCGCATCAGGTCCGAGACCCGGTTGTTCGATTCCGCGGCCCCTTTGATGAAGAGCGTCCGGTCCTCCATCTTCACTTCGGTGAAATACACCCCGTCCGGCAAAGTCCTCACCAACTGGTCGAAGATACGCCCGCTGACCGGTCGATTCCCTTGCAAGTCCTGGATGATGCGCATGCGCTCCAGCAATTGCTGGCGACGGGCTTTCAATTCGCTGATCTGCTTGATGCGCTCGTCCAGCACGGCGATCTGCTCGGAGAGGTGGCTATTGCGGGCGACCTGGTGATCGATGGCGCCGTCGATGTAGCGGATGGCGACCAGGACCACGCCGACCGCCCCGACCAGCGCCGCCACCAAGGCCAGCAGAAAGCGCTTGCGCCGCTCTTCGCGCAGCTCTTCGCGCCAGGGAAGCAGGTTGATCCGCGCCATCAGTCGAAACTCCTGAGGGCCAGCCCACAGGCAATCATCAGCGCCGGTGCGTCACTGGCCAGGGCACCGGCATTGACCTTGCTGCTCAGGGCCATGTTGGTAAACGGGTTGGCCACCTGGGTCGGCGTACCCAGGCGCTGTTCGATCAGCCGATCCAGCCCAGCGACCGAAGCCGTGCCCCCGGCCAGCAGGATGTGGTCCACCGCGCTGTACTGGCCCGAGGCGAAGAAGAATTGCAGGGACCGCGAGACCTGCTGCACCAGGGCCTCGCGGAAAGGCTGCAGCACCTCGCTGAGATAATCGTCCGGCAACCCACCCTGCTTCTTTGCCAGGCCGGCCTGCTCGGGTGTCAGGCCGTAGCGGCGCTGGATCTCCTCGGTCAACTGGCGACCGCCGAACAACTGTTCGCGGGTATAGATGATGCGTCCGTTGTGCAACACGCTGAGGGTGGTCATGGTGGCGCCGATGTCGATGACCGCTACCGTCAGCCGTTCCTGGGACGCGGCCAATTGCGTGGCGAGCAGGCCAAACGCCCGCTCCAGCGCATAAGCCTCCACATCGACCACCCGGGCCGTCAGCCCGGCGAGCGCCAACGCGGCCTCGCGAACCTCGACGTTTTCCTTGCGACAGGCGGCCAGCAGCACTTCGACGCGCTCGGCGCTGCGCGGCGAAACGCCCACCACCTCGAAATCGATGGCCACCTCATCCAGCGGATAGGGAATGTACTGATCGGCTTCGATCTTGAGCTGGTTCTCCATGTCGTCGTCGGACAGGCCCGCGTCCATCTCGATGATCTTGGTGATCACCGCCGAACCCGCCACGGCCACCGCCACGCTGCGCAACGGCGTCCTGGCCTTGGCCAACAGCCGCGACAACGCCTGGCCCACCCCTTCGAGCTCGGCGATGTTCTTCTCGATCACGGCGTTGGCCGGCAACGGTTCGACCGCGTAGGACTCGACGCGGTATCGCTCGCCCTGGCGACTCAACTCGAGCAGCTTCACCGACGTCGAACTGATGTCGATCCCCAGAAGCGCATGGGCTTTTTTATTGAAGAGTCGTAGCACTACCAATTCCCTATGACTATCCGTGAGTTACGGACTCTCTAATATGCATTGCGTTCAATCACGGCCGTCCGACGGACGTCCGGATGGCATTCCCGACGAAAAAAAATGCTTATAATGCCCAGCGTTTTTTTCGCTTTGTTGCAAGCTCGGGTTCTTCCCTGCACCTGGCGCCTTTTTCATTCTTTGCCTGGATATCCAAAAGCCTTGATTCGTCTGCTGAAATTCTTCGGATGGTCCATTGTCGCCGTTTTCTGCGGACTGCTCCTGGGCCTGAGCGGTGCCTTTCTTTACCTTAGTCCGGGATTGCCGTCCGTGGAGGCGCTGAGAAGTATTCAGTTGCAGATTCCTCTGCGGGTGTACAGCAGCGATAACAAGCTGATCGCCGAATTTGGCGAAATGCGCCGCACACCGATCCGTTTCGCCGACATTCCCCCCAATTTCATCAATGCGTTACTAAGTGCTGAAGACGATAACTTCGCCAACCACTATGGTGTCGATCCCGGCAGCCTGATGCGCGCCGCCAGCCAATTGGTCAAGAGCGGACACATCCAGTCCGGCGGCAGCACCATCACCATGCAGGTGGCCAAGAACTTCTTCCTGACCAGCGAGCGCAGCTTCTCGCGCAAGACCACCGAGATCCTCCTGGCCCTGCAGATCGAGCGGCAGCTGACCAAGGATGAAATCCTCGAGCTGTACGTGAACAAGATTTACCTGGGCAACCGCGCCTATGGCATCGAGGCGGCGGCACAGGTGTATTACGGCAAGTCGATCCGCGACGTGAGCCTGGCGCAGATGGCGATGATCGCCGGCCTGCCCAAGGCACCGTCGCGCTTCAACCCGCTCGCCAACCCGGCGCGCAGCAAGGAGCGTCGCGACTGGATCCTGGGGCGCATGTACAAGCTCGGCAAGATCAGCGAGGCCGACTACACCACAGCGATCAATGAGCCGCTGAACGCCAGCTATCACGTGCCGACCCCGGAAGTGAACGCCCCGTACATCGCCGAAATGGCCCGTGCCGAGATGGTCGGGCGCTATGGCAGCGACGCCTACACCGAAGGTTTCCGCGTCACCACCACGGTGCCGAGCAACCTGCAGGAAATGGCCAACACCGCGCTGCACGAGGGCCTGATGACCTACGACCAGCGCCACGGCTACCGTGGCCCTGAATCGCGCCTGCCGGGCAAGACCAAGGAAGCCTGGGCCCTGGAGTTGACCAAGCAGCGCACCATCAGCAGCCTGGAGCCGGCGATCGTCACCTCGGTGGACAAGGACGGCATCAAGGTGCTGACCCGCAACGGCGAGCTGGAAGAACACGTGGCCTGGGACACCATGAAATGGGCCCGTCCGTTCCTCAATACCAACAGCATGGGCGCCGCCCCACGGCAGCCGTCGGATGTTGCCCAGGTCGGTGACCTGATCCGCGTCCAGCGCCAGGCGGACAACACGCTCAAGTTCAGCCAGATCCCGGCGGCCCAGGGCGCCCTGGTGTCCCTCGACCCGCAGGACGGCGCCATCCGCTCGCTGGTGGGAGGTTTCGCCTTCGAGCAAAGCAATTACAACCGTGCACTGCAGGCCAAGCGCCAGCCGGGCTCGAGCTTCAAGCCGTTCGTCTACAGCGCCGCCCTGGACAACGGCTACACCGCCGCCAGCCTGGTGAACGATGCGCCGATCGTGTTCGTCGATGAGTACCTGGACAAGGTCTGGCGGCCGAAGAACGACACCAATACGTTCCTCGGCCCGATTCGCCTGCGCGAGGCGCTGTACAAATCCCGCAACCTGGTATCGATCCGCCTGTTGCAGGCGCTGGGCGTGGATCGCACCATCGACTACATCAGCAAGTTCGGCTTCAACAAGCAGGACCTGCCGCGCAACCTGTCCCTGGCCCTGGGTACCGCAACCCTGACGCCGATGGAAATCGCCACGGGCTGGAGCACATTCGCCAATGGCGGCTACAAGATCACCCCGTACATCATCGACAAGATCGAAAGCCGCAACGGCGAGACATTGTTCGTTGCCAACCCGCCACGGGTCCCCACGGGCGAGCAGGCCAGCGACGGTCTTGCGGCCCCGGCCTCGGAGACGTTCACGGTCAATGCAACGCCGGGGGAAGCCGCGACCGCCCCGGCGGTACCGCAAGCGCCAGCCATTGCCGAGCGCATCATCGACGGCCGGACCACCTACATCCTCAACAGCATGTTGCAGGACGTGATCAAGCTTGGCACCGGTCGTCGCGCCCTGGCCC
The DNA here is from genome assembly GCF_900106885.1 of Pseudomonas sp. NFACC14. NCBI lineage: Bacteria > Pseudomonadati > Pseudomonadota > Gammaproteobacteria > Pseudomonadales > Pseudomonadaceae > Pseudomonas > Pseudomonas sp. NFACC14. The sequence continues at coordinate 29,327 of NZ_FNOA01000017.1, read as the reverse complement.
TGGGCCGTACCGACCTGGCGGGCAAGACCGGTACCACCAACGAATCCAAGGACGCCTGGTTCTCCGGCTACAACGCCGATTACGTGACCACGGTCTGGACCGGTTTCGACCAGCCCGAAAGCCTGGGTCGCCGTGAGTTCGGCGGCACCGTGGCGCTGCCGATCTGGATGACCTACATGGGCGCCGCCCTCAAGGACAAGCCGCCGCACACCCAGCCGGAACCGGAAGGCATTCTCAGCCTGCGGGTCGACCCGGTCAGCGGCCGCGCAGCCACGCCGGGCACCCCGGGTGCGTACTTCGAGCTGTTCAAGAGCGAAGACACGCCACCGTCGGTCAATGAGCTGGGCAACGGTGTCGCACCGGGCAGCCCGCTGCCAGCGGACGAAGCGGCGCCGATCGATCTGTTCTGACCGGTCTCATCCAAAAGCCCCGCCTTCGAAAGAAGTGCGGGGCTTTTGTTCTCAATGACACCAATACCCGTGGGAGCGAGCTTGCTCGCGATAGCGTCGGATCAGCTTGCATCGATGTTGAATGCCAGGCCGTCATCGCGAGCAAGCTCGCTCCCACAGGGGCTGTGGCGGCCAACAAAAAGCCCCGACTCTCAGGAGCCGGGGCTTTTTGTTGAAGCGCTACAACGGCTTAGCCGTTGAACACGTCATCCACGCTCTTGAGCGGGTAGTTCTTCGGGTACGGCAGGGTGGCCACGCCCGTCTCGATGGCAGCCTTGGCCACGGCGTCGGAGATCAGGGTGATCAGGCGGGCGTCCATGGGTTTCGGGATGATGTATTCACGACCGAATTCCAGCTTGATGCCGCCGTAGGCGTCGCACACTTCCTGGGGCACCGGCAGCTTGGCCAGTTCGCGCAGGGCGTTGGCGGCCGCGACTTTCATCTCTTCGTTGATGCGCTTGGCGCGAACGTCCAGGGCACCGCGGAAGATGAACGGGAAGCCCAGTACGTTGTTGACCTGGTTCGGGTAGTCCGAACGGCCGGTGGCCATGATCACGTCGCTGCGAGTCGCGTGAGCCAGTTCCGGGGAGATTTCCGGGTCCGGGTTCGAGCAGGCGAACACGATCGGGTTCGGCGCCATGCGCAGCAGGTTTTCCGGGCTCAGCAGGTTCGGACCCGACAGGCCGACGAACACGTCGGCACCGTCCAGCGCGTCCGCCAGGGAGCGCTTGTCGGTCGCGTGGGCGAAGACAGCCTTGTACTGGTTCAGGTCGTCACGGCCGGAGTGGATCACGCCGGTACGGTCGACCATGAAGATGTTTTCGATCTTGGCGCCCATGCTCACCAGCAACTTCATGCAGGAGATGGCCGCAGCGCCGGCACCCAGGCAGACGATCTTGGCTTCCGGCAGGGTCTTGCCGGCGATTTCCAGGGCGTTGATCATGCCGGCCGCGGTGACGATGGCGGTGCCGTGCTGGTCATCGTGGAACACCGGGATGTCGCACTGTTCGATCAGGGCGCGCTCGATCTCGAAGCACTCAGGTGCCTTGATGTCTTCCAGGTTGATGCCACCAAAGGTGATGGAGATGCGCTTGACGGTGTCGATGAAGGCTTGCGGGCTCTCGGAATCGACTTCGATGTCGAATACGTCGATACCGGCGAAGCGCTTGAACAGTACGCCCTTGCCTTCCATGACGGGCTTGGAAGCCAATGGGCCGAGGTTACCCAGGCCGAGAATCGCGGTGCCATCGGAAATGACTGCAACCAGGTTGCCTTTACCGGTGTATTTGTAGGCCAGTTCAGGGTCGCGAGCGATTTCGCGGACTGGTTCGGCTACGCCGGGGCTGTAGGCCAGCGACAAGTCGCGAGCAGTAGCGGTGGCCTTGGTGAGCTCGACACTCAGCTTTCCTGGACGAGGATGCGCGTGATATTCGAGAGCGGCAGTTTTCAGATCAGACATGTGGGCATTCCGCTTTTTTACTGTGTTGGACAGACGGACCGCCGAGGATACGCGCCTCGCAAAGTCCCTACAAGACTGACCAGTCACCACTGTCAAGCGCCCTACTCTACGACTTTGGACCAAGAGCCGCGAAACACAAGGGCTACATGCATACAATCAGGCCGAATAATGTCTACAATTATTTTCCTACAGGACTGCTTCCAACATGGCCGGATCGGTCAGCGGCAGCATCCATCGCGCCTGGCCAGCCTTGTTCCCGCCACGCCGGGCGCGGTCGACGATCCAGCCCCGGGCCTCGATTTTCCGCCCCTTGAGCCGCTCCAGGGCCGAAGCGTCGAAGCGCCTCCGCAACCCCGGCGCAATGTGCAGGACAACCGGCCCCTGCAATTCAATCCAGATGCCACCGCGATTGCGCCGCACGTTTTCCACCCGCCCGCTCATCAGCACGAAACCCGGGGCATCGATCTGTTCCGCCCGGACGACAGGGGATTTCTTCCAGAGGCCTGCCCCGGCTTGCCGCGCATGACGCTCAGCCACTTGCTGGCAACTGACCAGGTCGACGTTCGGCGCGACCGCCACCAGAAACCCCAGCCCCTCGGCAATCAACCGCTCCTCGAGGTTCTCGCCCCGGGCGTTGTAGACGTGGGCCAGGGTACGACCGTAATCATCGCGGTCGTCCTTGCCAGGCAATACACCCACCCGGCCATCGTTGGCGGCCACCAGGGCTTCGAGTCGCTGGCGCGCCGCCACGGCGAAGGGTTCGTCGGCGCGGCCGCGCTTGCCCAGCTCGGGGCTGTTGAGACCGATCATCCGAATGCGGCGCCCATCCTCCAGGTACAAGGTGTCGCCGTCCACCACGCGCTGCACCGCCACCTGGGGCAGGCTGCCCGGCGAAGGACAGGCCCCCTGGGCACCACCGAGCCAAATCGCAGACACAAAAAAGGCGCCCGCAAGGGACGCCTTCTTCATCAATCTGGAGCAGTCGAGACGACCATCCAAAATGATCAGCCTCAGGCTTTTGGAGTAACTTTGCCGAAAGCACCGAAACGATCGGCGAACTTCTGAACGCGGCCGCCGGTATCCAGAGTCTTTTGCTTACCGGTGTAGAACGGGTGGCATTCGTTGCAAACGTCGATCGCCAGGGCTTTGCCGTAGGTCGAACGCGTTTCGAACTTGTTGCCGCAGCTGCAGGTTACGGCAATTTCTGGGTATTCCGGATGGATATCGGTTTTCATGCTGTTTTCCTCAGGCTAGCGTGCCGCCACCCAACACTATTGTTGAATACCGCACGTAATTAGGCCGCGGATTCTACCAGACATCGTCATTCGCGCAAGCTATGACTTGTACCAACCGTCTGCTAGGCTCGCGCCCTCAAGCACAATCCTGTGGGAGCGAGCTTGCTCGCGATAGCGGTGGGTCAGTGGCGGTGATGTTGGCTGTGCCGCCGCCTTCGCGAGCAAGCTCGCTCCCACATTGAATCGCGCTCAGCCTTGCGAACTTGTCCGCTTATCGAGATCCCCGCGTGCCCAACGCCATCCTGCGCCTCGCCCTGCCCTCGCCCCTGCGCCGCCTGTTCGACTACCGCGCCCCCGCCGGAGTCCTGCGCGCCCAGTTGCAGCCGGGCATGCGCCTGCGGGTGCCGTTCGGCCGGCGAGAAATGATCGGCATCCTGGTGGAGGTCACCGATCACAGCGAGGTCCCGGTCGACAAGCTCAAACCAGCCCTGGCCCTGCTCGATGCCACGCCGCCGCTGCCCGCAGCGCTGTTCAAGTTGTGCCTGTGGACGTCCCAGTATTACCAGCACAGCCTCGGCGACACCCTGAGCTGGGCGCTGCCGGTGCTGCTGCGCCAGGGCGAGCTGGCCGAGGCGCGCCAGGAACGGTTCTGGTCGGTGGCCCCGGGGGCCTCGCTGGACGATCCGCGCATCGCCCGCGCGCCGCGCCAGCGCGAGGCCCTGGCGACCCTCGCCCAACACCCCCATGGCGTGGCCCACCAACTGCTGAGCAAACTGATGCTCAGCAAGGACAGCCTCGACCTGTTGCTGGCCAAGGACCTGGTCCGGGTGGAGATCCGCCGGCACGCCCCCGGCGCCCGCCACGAACATTGGCTGGCCCAGCCGGAACTGCCGCTCAACGCCGAACAGCGCGCCGCTTGCGAAGCGATTCGCGCAGGTTTCGACAGTTACCACGCCTTTCTGCTGGCGGGCGTCACCGGCAGCGGCAAGACCGAGGTCTACCTGCAACTGATCCGCCAGACCCTGGAGGCCGGCAAGCAGGCCCTGGTGCTGATTCCGGAAATCAACCTCGGCCCCCAGACCCTGGCGCGTTTCGAGCAACGCTTCAATGCACGGATCGCCCTGGTGCACTCGGCAGTCAACGACCGCGAACGCCTGGAAGCCTGGCTCGCCGCCCGCGACGGCGAGGCCGATATCATCATCGGCACCCGCTCGGCCCTGTTCACGCCGATGAAAAACCCCGGGCTGATCATCATCGACGAAGAACACGACGGCTCTTATAAACAGCAGGAAGGCCTGCGCTATCACGCCCGCGACCTGGCGCTGGTGCGAGCCCGCCAGGAAAACATCCCGATCGTCCTCGGCTCGGCCACGCCCTCGCTGGAAAGCCTGCACAACGCCTACACCGGCCGCTACGGCCTGCTGCGCCTCAACGAACGGGCCGGCGGCGCCAAGCAACCGCGGTTCCTGCGCCTGGACGTGAAAAGTCGTCCACTGGACAGCGGTATTTCCGGGCCGATGCAACAAGCCATCGGCCAGACCCTGGCCGCCGGGCAACAGGTCCTGGTGTTCCTCAATCGCCGCGGTTTTGCCCCGACCCTGCTGTGCCACGACTGCGGCTGGATGTCTGGCTGCGAACGTTGCGATGCGCGGATGACCGTGCATCAACGCCATGGCGAGCTGCGTTGCCACCATTGCGGCCACGTCGAACGCGTGCCAAGGCATTGCCCGCAGTGCGGCAAAGTGGACTTGCGCCCGGTCGGCGCCGGCACCGAACGCGCCGAGGAACGGCTGGGCATCCTGTTTCCGGACTACCCGGTCTTGCGGGTGGATCGCGACAGCACCTCGCGCAAGGACGCGATGAACCAGCTGTTCGCGACGATCCAGAAGGGCCAGCCGTGCATATTGGTGGGCACGCAGATGCTCGCCAAGGGGCATCACTTCCCGCGGGTCACGCTGGTGTCGATCCTCGATGCCGATGGCGGACTGTTCTCCGGCGACTTCCGCGCCAGCGAGCGCATGGCGCAGCTGATCGTCCAGGTCGCAGGCCGGGCCGGACGGGCCGAGGAGCCGGGCAAAGTGATTATCCAGACGCACCTGGCCGATCACCCGCTGTTGATCCAACTGACCGAGCAGGGTTATTTCGCCTTCGCCGAACAGGCCCTGAGCGAACGCCGCAGCGCCGGCCTGCCGCCCTTTTCCCACCTGGCGCTGCTGCGGGCCGAAGCCCACAAGCCGGGGCAGGCCGAAGGCTTCCTCGATGAGGCCTGTAGCGAGGCGGAGCGTTTGCTGGCAGAGCAGAACCTCACCGGGATCGAACTATTGGGTCCGGTCCCGGCTCCGATGGAACGGCGGGCCGGGCGCTATCGCGCGCAGCTTTTATTGCAGGCCAACGCCCGGGCGCCGCTGCATCGACTGCTCAGTGCCTGGCTGCTGGCGCTGGAACAGATGCCCAGCGGACGGGCGGTGCGCTGGTCGCTGGATGTGGATCCGGTGGATTTGTATTGAATGGACCGCAAGCCTGCCCCTGTGGGAGCGAGCCTGCTCGCGATTGCGACGGCACAGCCGACATCACCGTCACTGCCCCACCGCTATCGCGAGCGAGCTCGCTCCCACAGGGGATCGCATACATCCAGGCCCGCAAGAATAGTCACCGCACATCCCCAACCGACCCGCTACAGTTGGCAAGCTCGTCCGGGCCACGGATAATGCCCAGTTTTTCCACCAGCGCATCGAAGCGCCGCCGCGCCTGCGGTTGAAAGAGAAGACCATGAAAGACACCATTCGCCAGCTCATCCAGCAAGCCATCGCCCAACTCGTCGCTGAAGGTGTGCTGCCAGAAGGCCTGTCGCCGGCGATTCAGGTCGAGAACACCCGCGACAAGACCCACGGCGACTTCGCCAGCAACATCGCGATGATGCTCGCCAAGCCGGCCGGCATGAAACCTCGCGACCTGGCGGAAAAAATCATCGCCGCGCTGCCGGCCGACGAAAACGTCAGCAAGGCTGACATCGCCGGCCCCGGGTTCATCAATTTCTTCCAGAACACCCAGGCCCTGGCTTCGCGCCTGGATGCGGCCCTGGCCGACGAACGCATCGGCGTGCGCAAGGCCGGCCCGCTGCAGCGCACCGTGGTCGACCTCTCGGCCCCCAACCTCGCCAAGGAAATGCACGTCGGCCACCTGCGCTCGACCATCATCGGCGACGGCGTGGCCCGGGTCCTGGAGTTTCTTGGCGACACCGTGATCCGCCAGAACCACGTTGGCGACTGGGGCACCCAGTTCGGCATGCTGATGGCCTACCTGCAGGAAAACCCGATTACCAGCGACGAACTGGCGGACCTGGAGAATTTCTACCGCGCCGCCAAGCAACGCTTCGACGAGTCGCCCGAGTTCGCCGACCGTGCCCGTGGCCTGGTGGTCAAGCTGCAGGCCGGCGATGCCGAGTGCCTGGCGCTGTGGAGCAAGTTCAAGGACATCTCCCTGTCCCACTGCCAGAAAATCTACGAGCTGCTGAACGTCAAACTGACCATGGCCGACGTGATGGGCGAAAGCGCCTACAACGACGACCTGGTCAACGTGGTCAACGACCTCAGGGCCAAGGGCCTGCTGGTGGAAAGCAACGGCGCCCAGTGCGTGTTCCTCGACCAGTTCAAGACCGCCGACGGCGAGCCGCTGCCGGTGATCATCGTCAAGGCCGATGGTGGCTACCTCTACGCCACCACCGACCTGGCGGCCGTGCGCTACCGCAACAGCGTGCTCAAGGCCGATCGAGTGCTGTATTTCGTCGACCAGCGCCAGGCCCTGCACTTCCAGCAAGTGTTCGAAGTGGCGCGCCTGGCCGGCTTCGTGACCCGTCCGATGGAAATGGAACACATGGGCTTCGGCACCATGAACGGCGCCGACGGCCGCCCGTTCAAGACCCGCGATGGCGGCACGGTGAAGCTGATCGACCTGCTGACCGAAGCCCAGGACCGCGCCTACACCCTGGTCAAGGGCAAGAACCCGGACCTGGCCGAGGACGAATTGCGCAAGATCGCCAAGGTGGTGGGCATCGACGCGGTGAAATACGCCGACCTCTCCAAGCACCGCACCAGCGACTACAGCTTCAACTTCGACCTGATGCTCAACTTCGAAGGCAATACCGCGCCGTACCTGCTGTACGCCTACACCCGCGTGGCGGGGGTGTTCCGCAAGCTCGGCAAGGGTTTTAACGAAGTGGACGGCCAGATTGTGCTCGAGGCCCCTCTGGAACAGGAACTGGCGGCGAAGCTGGCGCAGTTCGGCGAGGTCCTGAACAACGTCGCCGACAAGGGCACGCCGCACACCCTGTGCGCCTACCTGTACGATGTGGCCGGCCTGTTCTCCAGCTTCTACGAGAACTGCCCGATCCTCAATGCGCAAACCCCGGAGCAAATGCAGAGCCGCCTGCGCCTCGCCGCGCTGACCGGGCGCACGCTTAAGCAAGGCCTGGAATTGCTGGGCCTGGAAACCCTGGAGCGCATGTAAGTTGGCCGCCAAGAAAAAACCTGCACCCAAGCGCGGCGCCAGTCGTTACCAGCCTCCAGCCAAAAAACCGATTCCAGGTTGGTTGTGGATGGCCATCGGCCTGACCGTCGGCGCGTTCATTGTGTTCTTGATGAAGCTGGAGCCGGGCCAGGGCGATGACGTCAAGCGCGTCCGGCAGGAGCAGCAGAAAGCCACCCGTATCGCCGAGGCCAACAAGACCCCGCCGAGCCCGACACAACCGGTGAAGCCGAAGTACGACTTCTACACGTTGCTGCCGGAATCGGAAGTCATCGTGCCGCCCGATGCCGTGCCGGAGAAAACCCTGCCGACCCCGCAAGTGCCCACCACACCGGTGACCCCGGCCGAAGCGGCGAAGATCGACGCCGCTCGCGCCCAGGCGGCCCTGGCCGGCATCACGCCGCCACCCGCCCCTCCGGTACAGAAAGCCGCGCCGGTGACGAAGTTCTTCCTGCAGGCCGGTTCGTTCCGCAAGGAAGCCGACGCCGACAAGGTCCGCGCGCAGATCATTCTGCTGGGCCAATCCGTGTCCGTGGAATCCGGGACGGTGAAGGACGAAACCTGGTACCGGGTATTGGTCGGCCCGTTCAGCAACCGCGAGGAACTGACCAAGGCCCAGAAACAATTGGCGGGCAGTGGTTTCAGCAACCTGTTGTTACAACAACGCCAGAGCCGCTGATTTCCACCGATAACGCCTGTGGCTATGGCTTTTGTGGCGAGGGAGCTTGCTCCCGCTGGGTCCGTAGGAGCTGCCGAGCAGAGCGAGGCTGCGATCTTTCCCCAGACAATTGAGTCTCAAGCGAAAGATCAAAAGATCGCAGCCTCGCTCTGCTCGACAGCTCCTACGTGACTCGCACCGCTCGTCCCCTCCCCCACCCCACAGTTGAAAAACCCCACGCCACCCCCATATGAGTTCCATCCGGGCATTTTCGCCCCGCTGCGTGGAGACTCTCCCTTGACCACCATCGTTTCAGTCCGCCGTCATGGCAAAGTCGTCATGGGCGGCGACGGCCAGGTTTCACTGGGCAACACCGTGATGAAAGGCAATGCGAAGAAAGTGCGCCGCCTGTATCACGGCGAGGTCATCGCCGGGTTCGCCGGCGCCACCGCCGATGCTTTCACCCTGTTCGAACGATTCGAAGGCCAGCTTGAAAAACACCAGGGCCATCTGGTCCGCGCCGCCGTGGAGCTGGCCAAGGAATGGCGGACCGACCGCTCCCTGAGCCGCCTCGAGGCCATGCTCGCGGTCGCCAACAAGGACGCTTCGCTGATCATCACCGGCAACGGCGACGTCGTTGAGCCCGAGGATGGCTTGATCGCCATGGGTTCCGGCGGTGCCTACGCCCAGGCCGCGGCCAGCGCCCTGCTGAAAAAAACCGACCTGTCGGCCCGTGAGATCGTCGAGACTGCCTTGGGCATCGCCGGCGACATCTGCGTCTTCACCAACCACACCCAGACCATTGAGGAGCAGGACCTCGCCGAATAAGCCTGCCACCTGCGCACCGGCTCATTCTTGCTTGAGGACCGCCAATTATTATGTCCATGACTCCCCGCGAAATCGTCCACGAACTCAACCGCCATATCATCGGCCAGGACGATGCCAAGCGCGCCGTCGCCATCGCCCTGCGTAACCGCTGGCGCCGGATGCAGTTGCCCGAAGAGCTGCGCGTCGAAGTGACCCCCAAGAACATCCTGATGATCGGCCCGACCGGTGTCGGCAAGACCGAAATCGCCCGGCGCCTGGCCAAGCTCGCCAACGCGCCGTTCATCAAGGTCGAAGCCACCAAGTTCACCGAAGTCGGGTATGTCGGCCGCGACGTCGAGTCGATCATCCGTGACCTGGCCGATGCCGCCATCAAGCTGCTGCGCGAACAGGAAATCACCAAGGTCCGCCACCGCGCCGAAGACGCCGCCGAAGAGCGCATCCTCGACGCCCTGCTGCCACCGGCGCGCATGGGCTTCAACGCCGACGCCGCCGCGACCCAGGACACCAACACCCGCCAGCTGTTCCGCAAGCGCCTGCGCGAAGGCCAGTTGGACGACAAGGAAATCGAGATCGAAGTGGCCGAAATGGCCGGCGTCGACATTTCCGCGCCGCCGGGCATGGAAGAAATGACCAACCAGTTGCAGAGCCTGTTCGCCAACATGGGCAAGGGCAAGAAGAAAAGCCGCAAGCTCAAGGTCAAGGAAGCGCTGAAGCTGGTGCGCGACGAAGAAGCCGGCCGCCTGGTCAACGAAGAAGAATTGAAGGCCAAGGCCCTGGAAGCGGTCGAGCAGCATGGCATCGTGTTCATCGACGAAATCGACAAGGTCGCCAAGCGCGGCAATGTCGGCGGTGCCGATGTGTCCCGCGAAGGTGTACAACGCGACCTGCTGCCGCTGATCGAGGGCTGCACGGTCAACACCAAGCTGGGCATGGTCAAGACCGACCACATCCTGTTCATCGCCTCCGGCGCGTTCCACCTGAGCAAGCCGAGCGACCTGGTGCCGGAGCTGCAAGGCCGCCTGCCGATCCGCGTCGAACTCAAGGCGCTGACGCCGGAAGACTTCGAGCGCATCCTCAGCGAGCCCCATGCGTCCCTGACCGAACAGTACTGCGCGCTGCTCAAGACCGAAGGCTTGAGCATCGAGTTCACGCCAGAAGGTATCAAGCGCCTGGCCCAGATCGCCTGGCAGGTCAACGAGAAGACCGAGAACATCGGTGCCCGTCGCCTGCACACGCTGCTCGAACGCTTGCTCGAGGAAGTGTCGTTCAGCGCCGGCGACCTGGCCAGCGCCCACAACGAAGCGCCGATCCTCATCGACGCCGAGTACGTCAACAGCCACTTGGGTGAATTGGCGCAGAACGAAGACCTGTCGCGGTATATCCTGTAACCCACCGACAAATTTCCCGGTACCTGTGGGAGCGAGCTTGCTCGCGATGGCGGCATGACATTCAACCCATGTGTTGACTGTCAACTCCTCATCGCGAGCAAGCTCGCTCCCACATGGGCCGTGTCGTTTTTGCAGATCAAGGCATCCTTCAGAGACGGATCACAGGCCATGACCAAACTCCCCACCGCCATCAACCTGCACAAAGCCTCCAAGACCCTGACGCTCAAATACGCACCGGGCGAGGAGTACCACCTGCCCGCCGAATTTCTGCGGGTGCACTCGCCTTCCGCCGAGGTCCAGGGCCATGGCAAACCCATCCTGCAATACGGCAAGCTCAACGTTGCCCTGACCAAGGTCGAACCGGCCGGCCAGTACGCACTGAAACTGACCTTCGACGACGGCCACGACAGCGGATTGTTCACCTGGGACTATCTCTACCAGTTGGCGGTGCGCCAGCAAGACCTGTGGAACGATTATCTTGGCGAACTCAAGGCCGCCGGAAAAACCCGCGATCCGAACGCGTCCGTCGTCAAGCTGATGCTCTAGCTCAAGGGCTGGCGCTTTAGGGCGATTTTTCTAGACTCATCTGCTTGAATGCCCGCGCAGCAACGTCAATGACTGGCCTGCTTGCGAAAAAAATTAAACTCGGGTAACCAATGGAGCTGGCAAGTTCCCTGCAAAGGAACCGGCGAGTTCCTGGCATACGTTTCCTCATTGGCCCTCGATGCGGAATTAATGGTCACCCGAGCAGCGTACCTGGTATCGGATGTGTGGCTTCATGGCACCAACCGGGTACTCGTCTGAAGGACAATGGAGCGTCGTAGATGAGCAACAAGAACAACGATGACCTGAAGTACCAGGCCTCGGAAAACACCCTGGGGTTGAATCCCGTCGTCGGCTTGCGCAGGAAAGACCTGCTGGCCTCTGCCCGCATGGTGCTGAAGCAGGCCATCAGGCAACCGCTGCACAGCGTCAAGCATGTCGCCCATTTCAGCGTCGAACTCAAGAATGTCCTGTTCGGCAAATCCGAACTGCAACCGGCCGGCGACGACCGTCGCTTCGCCGACCCGGCGTGGAGCCAGAACCCGCTCTACAAACGCTACCTGCAAACCTACCTGGCGTGGCGCAAGGAGCTGCACGCCTGGATCGACGACAGCAGCCTCTCGCCCGCGGACATCAGCCGTGGGCATTTCGTGATCAACCTGATGACCGAAGCCATGGCCCCGACCAATTCGGCGGCCAACCCGGCGGCGGTCAAGCGCTTCTTCGAAACCGGCGGCAAGAGCCTGCTGGACGGCCTGTCCCACCTGGCCAAGGACCTGGTGCACAACGGCGGAATGCCGAGCCAGGTGAACATGGGCGCGTTCGAGGTCGGCAAGAGCCTGGGCGTGACCGAAGGCGCCGTGGTGTTTCGCAACGACGTGCTGGAGCTGATCCAGTACCGGCCTATCACCGAGCAGGTCCACGAGCGACCGCTGCTGGTGGTACCGCCACAGATCAACAAGTTCTACGTGTTCGACCTGAGCCCGGACAAGAGCCTGGCGCGCTTCTGCCTGCGCAGCAACGTGCAGACCTTCATCGTCAGCTGGCGCAACCCCACCAAGGAGCAGCGCGAGTGGGGCCTGTCGACCTACATCGAGGCGCTCAAGGAAGCGGTGGACGTGGTCACGGCCATCACCGGCAGCAAGGACGTGAACATGCTCGGCGCCTGCTCGGGCGGCATCACCTGCACCGCGCTGCTGGGCCATTACGCCGCCCTCGGCGAAAAAAAGGTCAACGCCCTGACCTTGCTGGTGAGCGTGCTCGACACCACCCTGGACACCGACGTGGCACTGTTCGTCGACGAACAGACCCTGGAAGCGGCCAAGCGCCACTCCTACCAGGCCGGCGTACTCGAAGGCCGCGACATGGCCAAGGTCTTCGCCTGGATGCGCCCCAACGACCTGATCTGGAACTACTGGGTCAACAATTACCTGTTGGGCAACGAACCGCCCGTGTTCGACATCCTGTTCTGGAACAACGACACCACGCGGCTGCCGGCGGCGTTCCACGGCGACCTCATCGAAATGTTCAAGAACAATCCACTGATCCGCCCCAACGCACTGGAAGTGTGCGGCACCCCCATCGATCTCAAGCAGGTCACCGCCGACATCTACTCCCTGGCCGGCACCAACGACCACATCACGCCGTGGAAGTCCTGCTACAAGTCGGCGCAGTTGTTTGGCGGCAAGGTGGAGTTCGTGCTGTCGAGCAGCGGCCATATCCAGAGCATCCTCAACCCCCCAGGCAACCCCAAGTCGCGCTACATGACCAGTGATGACATGCCGGCCAAGGCCGAAGACTGGCAGGAGAATTCAACCAAGCACACCGACTCCTGGTGGCTGCACTGGCAAGCCTGGCAGGCCGAGCGCTCGGGCAAACTGAAAAAAGCCCCTACCGTGTTGGGCAACAAGGCCTACCCGGCCGGTGAAGCGGCGCCCGGCACCTATGTGCATGAGCGGTAAGGGATGCAACTCGTCTGCTGCGGGGGTGGGCTTGCTCACGAATACATCCCGCCAGCCGACACTGAATGCAAGGCCCACAGCGCTGGCGAACATAAAATCCATGTTCACAGCAGATCCCCCTGTGGGAGCGAGCTTGCTCGCGATGACGGCGGTACATCCAACATCAATGTAGGCTGACACACCGTCATCGCGAGCAAGCTCGCTCCCACAGGGGATCGGGGAAAAATGAAAGACAGCGACCCAACCCACAGGGCTTGAAGCATGCCGCAACCGTACATCTTCCGTACCGTCGATCTGGATGGCCAGACCTTGCGCACCGCGGTACGTCCCGGCAAGCCTCACTTGACGCCCTTGCTGATTTTCAACGGCATCGGCGCCAACCTCGAGCTGGTGTTTCCGTTCATCCAGGCCCTGGACCCGGACCTGGAAGTCATCGCCTTTGACGTGCCCGGCGTCGGCGGTTCATCGACGCCCAACCGGCCGTATCGCTTTCCGGGCCTAGCCAAGCTCACCGCGCGGATGCTCGATTACCTCGACTACGGGCAGGTCAACGTGATCGGCGTGTCCTGGGGGGGCGCCCTGGCCCAGCAGTTTGCCTATGACTACCCGGAGCGCTGCAAGAAGCTGGTGCTGGCGGCCACGGCTGCCGGGGCGGTGATGGTGCCGGGCAAACCGAAGGTGTTGTGGATGATGGCCAGCCCCCGGCGCTACGTTCAGCCTTCCCATGTGATGCGTATCGCACCGCTGATCTATGGCGGTTCGTTCCGTCGTGACCCGAGCCTGGCGGCCAGCCACGCGGCCAAGGTTCGTTCGGCAGGCAAGCTCGGTTATTACTGGCAACTGTTCGCCGGCCTCGGCTGGACCAGCATCCATTGGCTGCACAAGATCCACCAGCCCACGCTGGTGCTGGCCGGCGATGACGACCCGCTGATTCCCCTGATCAATATGCGCATGCTGGCCTGGCGCATCCCCAACGCCCAATTGCACATCATCGATGACGGCCATCTGTTCCTGATCACCCGGGCCGAGGCGGTGGCGCCGATCATCATGAAGTTTTTGGAGGAAGAACGTCAGCGTGCCGTGATGCATCCGCATCCCTCGCCGCTGGGCGGCGGCTGAAACCCGCCCATTAGCGCCTGGCAGGACGCCTGATCGCGCAACGACCCGAAACAGCGACTATGTTGTCTGGTTCGGTGTGTTTGTTTTTAGCCTGATGACGAAGGAGTTGACTCATGCGCGACAAACCGGCGAAGGGCTCCATGCCCGCCCCTGCCAGTTTCATCAACGCACAAAGTGCGGTCACCGGCCTGCGCGGCAGGGACCTGCTGTCCACTTTGCGCAGTGTGGCCACACACGGCTTGCGCAACCCGATGCACAGCGCCCGGCATGCGTTGAAACTGGGCGGTCAATTGGGCCGTGTGTTGCTGGGCGAAACCCTGCACCCCACCAACCCCAACGACCCGCGCTTCGCCGACCCCACCTGGCAGCTCAATCCGTTCTATCGCCGCAGCCTGCAGGCTTACCTGAGCTGGCAAAAACAGGTCAAGAGCTGGATTGACGAAAGCGACATGAACGAGGATGACCGCGCCCGCGCCCACTTCGCCTTCGCCCTGCTCAACGACGCCGTATCGCCCTCCAATACCTTGCTCAACCCACTGGCGGTCAAGGAGCTGTTCAACTCCGGCGGCGCCAGCCTGGTTCGAGGCATCAGCCACCTGGTGGACGACCTGCTGCACAACGACGGCTTGCCGCGCCAAACCACGCCCCATGCCTTTGAAGTCGGCAAGACCCTGGCGACCACACCCGGCGCGGTGGTGTTTCGCAACGAATTGCTCGAACTGATCCAGTACCGGCCCATGAGCGAAAAGCAGTACGCCAAGCCATTGCTGATCGTGCCCCCTCAGATCAACAAGTTCTACATTTTCGACCTCAGCCCCTCCAACAGCTTCGTCCAGTACGCCCTGAAAAACGGTTTGCAGGTGTTCATCATCAGCTGGCGCAACCCTGACGTACGCCACCGCGAATGGGGCCTGTCCAGCTATGTCGAGGCCACGGAAGAGGCCATGAACGTCTGCAGGGCGATCACCGGCGCCCGTGAGGTCAACCTGATGGGCGCCTGTGCCGGTGGCATGACCATCGCCGCCCTGCAAGGCCATCTGCAAGCCAAGCGCCAGTTGCGCCGAGTCGCCAGCGCCACCTACCTGGTGAGCCTGCTGGACAGCCAGATCGACAGCCCGGCCACGCTGTTCATCGACGAGCAGACCCTCGAGGCCGCCAAGCGCCGCTCCTACCAGAAGGGCGTTCTCGATGGTCGCGACATGGCCCGGGTGTTCGCCTGGATGCGTCCCAACGACCTGATCTGGACCTACTTCATCAACAACTACCTGCTGGGCAAAGAGCCGCCGGCTTTCGACATTCTCTACTGGAACAACGACTGCACCCGGCTGCCGGCGGCTTACCACGGCGATCTGTTGGATTTCTTCAAGCACAACCCACTGACCCACCCCGGCGGCCTGGAAGTGTGCGGCACGCCCATCGACCTGCAGAAAGTGACGGTGGACAGCTTCAGCGTGGCCGGCATCAACGATCACATCACGCCCTGGGACGCCGTCTATCGCTCGACGCTGTTGCTCGGTGGCGACAAACGCTTCGTGCTTTCCAACAGTGGCCATGTCCAGAGCATTCTCAACCCGCCGGGCAATCCCAAGGCCAACTACATCGAAAGCGCAAAAATGAGCAGCGACCCACGGGCCTGGTACTACGACGCCGCCCACGTCGAAGGGAGTTGGTGGACGCAATGGCTGGGCTGGATCCAGGAACGCTCCGGTGCCCAGCACGAAACCCAGATGACCTTGGGCAACGCGAACTACCCACCTCTGGACGCCGCCCCCGGCACCTATGTTCGCGTGCGCTGAAGCCCCTAGCCCACGGCCAGGCGATTGGCCGTGGCACGACTCGATCATTAAGAAGACCGGATGAAAACCCGCGACCGCATCCTTGAATGTGCCCTGCAATTATTCAACGAAAAGGGCGAACCGAACGTATCCACGATGGAGATTGCCAACGAAATGGGCATCAGCCCAGGCAACCTCTACTACCACTTCCATGGCAAGGAACCGCTGATCCTCGGGTTGTTCGAGCGCTTCCAGAGCGAACTGGCACCGCTGCTGGACCCACCGGCGGATGCGCAGTTGGCGCCGGAAGACTACTGGCTGTTCCTGCACTTGATCGTCGAGCGCCTGGCCCAGTACCGGTTTCTGTTCCAGGACCTGTCGAACCTGGCCGGGCGCCTGCCGAAGCTGGCCAAGGGCATCCGTCAATTGCTCAACGCCCTGAAACGAACCCTCGCCTCACTGCTGGCGCAGCTCAAGGCCCAGGATTTTCTGGTCAGCGATACCCAGGCCCTGGGGCAACTGGTGGAGCAGATCACCATGACGTTGCTGTTCTCCCTGGACTACCAGCGGATCCTGGACCGCGAGGGCGAGGTTCGTCTGGTGGTCTACCAGATCATGATGCTGGTGGCGCCGCACCTGCCGCCCGCGACCAAGGTGGCGACGGAGCGGCTGGCGTTGCGGTACCTGGAAGAGCATGACTGACGACCAGCAGTGGAAGATCCATTGTGGGAGCGAGCTTGCTCGCGATTGCGGTGTACCAGTCAAGATCAATACTGCTGACCCGCCGCTATCGCGAGCAAGCTCGCTCCCACATTGTTTTCCGGGTGATTTCAAGGTTTGAGATTGACCTGCGTACAAACAAAAACGCCCGACCTTCACAGGCCGGGCGTTTTTGCATGTCCCGCAGAATCAGGACTGGGTGGAAGGCGTCGTTGGCGCCGCCGTTGGTGCTGGAGTGGCGACCGGAGTCGGAGCGGCGGCGGAGTTCGTCGTGCTCGCCGGGGTTGCCGGTTTGGCGGCCGCGGTTGGCGCCTTGGGCGCGGCGGCTTTTGGCGCGGCCGGTTTTTTCACGGCGGGCTTTTTCGCCGCAGCGGGTTTGGCCGCCGCTTTTGCCGCCGGCTTGGCTGCAGGCTTAGCCGCTGGCTTGGCCGCTGCGGGTTTAGCGGCAGCAGTCTTGGTCGCCGGCTTGGCTGCCGGTTTGGCGGCGGGCTTGGCGGCCGCTTTCGCCGCTACCGGTTTGGCCGCAGTCTTGGCAGCAGGTTTGGCCGCAGCGGTTTTAGCCGCGGGTTTGGCCGCTGCTTTCGCCGCTGGTTTTGCCGCAGCCTTGACCAGTGGTTTGGCTGCCGTTTTAGCGGCCGGTTTGGCCGCCGCTGTCTTGGTCGCCACGGGTGCGACTTTGGCGCCGGTGAGTTTTTCGATCTGCTTGGTCAGGGTGTCGACCTTGCTGTGCAGCGCCTTGACTTCATTACGGCTCGGCACGCCCAGGCGCGAGATCGCGCTGTTCAGGCGCTTGTCGAAAGCCCCTTCCAGTTCGTCCCATTTACCCAGCGCCCGATCCTTCACGCCGCCGATGCGCGACTTGGCGGACTCGGCAGAGTCCTTGGCGGCTTCGACTTGTTTGCCGACTGCCGTCTTGGTGAGTTTTTCGGCCTTTTCGCCGTCCTTAACCAGGGACTCGAAGAGCTTGCTGCCGTCAGTGTCGATCTTCGAGTACACGCCTAAACCAGCAAGCCAGATTTTGCGGGAATATTTTTCAATCTTCCCGGCCCACGAGCTGCCCTCTTTTTCTGTGATTTTTTTGCCAGCCATCCCGTTCTCCTTAATGTTTACGCGCGACACGTTCGAGCAATGCTGTCAGCTCATCGAGCTTAGCAGAGAGTGTCTCAACGTCATGTTTAGACGGAATGCCGATACGATTCAAGGCACTTGCAACACGCGCATCGAATACCTTCTCGACTTTATCGAGTTGTACTTCAACCCGGGCCTTGAAAGTATTGACGTCACTCTTGGCTTCAATCAATTCGCTGTTGGCCGCTTCAAGTTTCCCGGCAATTTTCTTTTTGCCTTTGGTTTCAATAACTTCGCCAGCCTTAATCAACTCCTGGAAGTACCCGCTGCCTTCCTGGCCGACCTTCGTGTAGGCGCCCAGGCCAGCCAGCCAGATCTTGCGCGCGTACGTTTTCACGTCGCTGAGCGTGGAAGATTCAACGTCGGTTTTTTTCTTCAGAACAACTTTGGCCATGGTGCACCTCACTCGAAAAAAGGTTTGAGGAACTGCCCGCACATGGACGGGCTCAGGCACAAAGTAGTGACAATAATTAGAAACGGCACCCTAACAACTGACACAAAACCTGAGGGCGATGACCTCCCCTGTGGGAGCGAGCTTGCTCGCGATGGCGGAGTGTCAGCCAACCTTGATGTGACTCAAACAATGCAATCGCGAGCAAGCTCGCTCCCACAGGGTGGGGTGGTGAACTTCAACTTTGCGTTCACCTCCCTTTCGGTCGATCAAGCCAACGCCTTATCCAACGCCTTTTCAATTTCCGTCTTGATCGTGCCGCTCATGGCCGACATCAACATGCCCAGTTCCACGTCGACGCGGATCGAATCCTCGCCCACATGCACTTCGCCCTTGACCCCGGAACGCTTGAGTTTCAGGGTGTCGCCCACCCACTGCGGCTCCAGGCCATAGCTGTCGGACAACTTCTGCGCCAGCTTGTCGGCTTTCTCTCGCGCCGCTTCCTTGCCCAGGCCATGGGCACGCTCAACAGTTATACGGGCCATCGGGTGACTCCTGTTTTATCGGGACTTGCCTGAACGTTTCAGACCCTGGCTGCGTCAAAACGTCCCGGCGGTCGCCCATCTTACCTTCAGCCTTGCCAAGACAAAGCCCTCCACCGGGATTAGAATGTCCCGCATTCTTTTTTGGTGACCGCGATATGACTGATCAGCGCAAAGGCAGCGATGCCGAACCCACCACTCACTTCGGCTTCAAGAACGTGCCGGAAAGCCAGAAAGCGGAAAAAGTCGCTGAGGTTTTCCACTCGGTAGCCGCCAAGTACGACTTGATGAACGACCTGCTCTCGGGCGGCATGCACCGCCTGTGGAAGCGTTTCGCGATCGAGCTGTCGGGCGTGCGCAGCGGCAATCGTGTGCTGGACATCGCTGGCGGCACGGGTGACCTGACGAAGAAGTTTTCCCACATCGTCGGGCCGACCGGCCAGGTGGTGCTGGCCGACATCAATGAGTCCATGCTCAAGGTCGGCCGCGACCGCCTGCTGGACCTGGGGGTGGCCGGCAATGTCGAGTTCGTCCAGGCCGACGCCGAAAAGCTGCCGTTCCCCGACAACCATTTCGACTGCGTGACCATCGCCTTCGGCCTGCGCAACGTCACCCACAAGGAAGACGCCCTGCGCTCGATGCTGCGCGTGCTCAAGCCCGGCGGCCGCCTGCTGGTGCTGGAGTTCTCCAAGCCGACCAACGCGCTGATGTCCAAGGCCTATGACGCCTATTCGTTCGCCTTCATGCCGCTGATGGGCAAGCTGATCACCAATGACTCGGAAAGCTATCGCTACCTGGCCGAATCGATCCGCATGCACCCGAACCAGGAAACCCTGAAGTCGATGATGGTCGAGGCCGGTTTCGACCGCGTGACCTACCACAACATGACCGCGGGCATCGTCGCCCTGCACCGCGGTATCAAGCCCTGATGTTGCTCACCGGCCTGCTCGCCAGCGTCGAACTCGGCATCAACCGGGTGCTGCGCCTGGACAGCACGGCGCTCGCGCGCCTGGCGCACTTGAGCGGCAAGGTGATCGCCGTCGACTGCCGCAACCCGACGTTGCAGCTGTTCATCCTGCCCAGCGACGAAGGCCTGATGCTCGCCGCCCACTGGGAAGCCGAGGCGGATTGCACCCTGCGCGCCCCAGCCTCGAGCCTGCTGAACCTGGCCCTGGGCAAGGACAAGACCGCGGTGCTGCACAGCCCCGAAGTCGAACTCGACGGCGACAGTGGCGTGCTGCTGGAGCTGGCGGCGATTCTCCAGGACCTGGAACTGGACTGGGAATACGAAGTGTCCCGCTGGATCGGCCCGGTGGCGACCCAGTTGCTCAGCGGCCATCTGCACAGTCGCCGCCGCTGGTATCGCCAGGGCTTCGCCAGCCTGGGACAGAATCTGAGTGAATACCTGGCCGAAGAATCGCGTACCCTCGTAGGCCAACGCGAGGCCCAGGCCCGTTTTGATGAACTGGACCAGGTCAAGCTTGACCTGGAACGTCTCGAGGCGCGTTTCGAGCGCCTTTCCCGATCCCTTGAAACCAAGCGATAACGCATGAAGCTGCTTGCCGTCCGCCGTTTGTTGCGCATCCAGCGCGTCGTGATCCGCTACCGCCTCGATGACCTGCTGTTCGCCCTGCCGCTGCCCTGGTTTCTCCTGGCGCTGCGCTTCGTGCTGCCGTGGCGCTGGTTCCCCCGACGAACCCTGGACCTGACGCGTGGCGCGCGCCTGCGCCTGGCCTTGCAGGACCTGGGACCGATCTTCATCAAGTTCGGGCAGATCCTCTCGACCCGGCGCGACCTGCTGCCCGAAGACATCGCCGATGAACTGATGCTGTTGCAAGACCGCGTGCCGCCGTTCGATTCCAAGCTGTCGGTGGCGCTGATCGAGGAACAACTGGGCAAGAAGATCAGCGAAGTGTTCAGCCGTTTCGACGTCGAGCCCCTGGCCTCGGCCTCCGTGGCCCAGGTGCACGCCGCCCAGCTCAAGAGCGGCGAAGAGGTGGTGGTCAAGGTCATCCGTCCGGGCCTCAAGCCCATCATCGCCCAGGACCTGGCGTGGCTGTTCATCCTCGCCCGCGCCGCCGAGCGGCTGTCGGCCGATGCGCGCCTGCTGCACCCGGTGGACGTGGTCCAGGACTACGAAAAAACCATCTACGACGAACTCGACCTGCTGCGCGAGGCCGCCAACGCCAGCCAGTTGCGCCGCAACTTCGAAGGCTCGCCGCTGCTTTATGTGCCGCAGGTCTATTGGGACTGGTGCCGGCCGAAAGTACTGGTGATGGAGCGCATCTACGGTATCCAGGTCACCGACCTGGCGACCCTGGCCGACCAGCGCACCGACATGAAACTGCTGGCCGAGCGCGGCGTGGAGATCTTCTTCACCCAAGTGTTCCGCGACAGTTTCTTCCACGCCGACATGCACCCGGGCAACATCTTCGTCAGCACCGTGCAACCGTGGAGCCCGCAATACATCGCCATCGACTGCGGCATCGTCGGCAGCCTGACCCCCGAGGACCAGGACTACCTGGCCCGCAACCTGTTCGCCTTCTTCAAGCGTGATTACCGCCGTGTCGCCCAACTGCACATCGATTCGGGCTGGGTGCCGGCCGAGACCAAGCTCAACGAATTCGAAGCGGCGATCCGAACCGTGTGCGAACCGATCTTCGAAAAACCGTTAAAAGATATTTCCTTCGGCCAGGTACTGATGCGCCTGTTCCAGACCGCGCGACGCTTCAACATGGAGGTCCAGCCCCAGTTGGTGCTGCTGCAGAAAACCCTGTTGAACATCGAAGGCCTCGGTCGCCAGCTGTACCCGGACCTCGACCTGTGGAACACCGCCCAACCGTTCCTCGAACGCTGGATGCGCGAGCGCGTCAGCCCGCGCGCCTTGCTGGGCAACGTGCAGAGCCAGTTCGAGCAGATCCCGCACCTGGCCAACATGACCCGCGACCTGCTCGAACGCATGTCCCAACCCCACGCCCACGACCCGGCGCCACCGTGGCACCGACGCAAGGACGACTGGCTGTTGCGCCTGCTGGGCGCGGCTCACCTGGGCGGCGGCGCGGTGCTGGCGACCGGCGGGCCGTTGAGCGAACTGGGTCACTGGCCGGCCGGTATCATGATGGCGGTGGGTCTGTATCTGGTCGTTCGCCGATAGCCAGCACCGGTTCGCGCTGGCACACTGTTTCAACGCTGGGCCCGCCGACGTCAGGTGCGCGGCCCATGGTCGGAGTCAACGATGAAAAACTGGCAGGACGAGATCAAGTGGGACGCTGACGGCCTGGTGCCGGCCATCGCCCAGGACCACAAGACCGGGCGCGTATTGATGATGGCCTGGATGAACCGTGAAGCACTGGCCCTGACCGCCGCCGAGAACCGAGCCATCTATTGGTCACGTTCCCGTGGCAAGCTGTGGCGCAAGGGTGAAGAGTCCGGGCATATGCAGCACCTGCATGAGATGCGCCTGGATTGCGACGGCGACGTCATCATCCTGATGGTCGAGCAAGTCGGTGAGATTGCTTGCCACACCGGCCGTCAAAGCTGCTTCTATCGCGTCTTCGAGAACGGCGACTGGAAAACCGTCGACCCGGTGCTCAAGGACCCGCATGCCATTTATTCAGGACATACCCATGAGTGACACCCTGACCCGCCTGGCCCAGGTGCTGGAAGAGCGCAAGGGCGCCGCGGCCGACAGCTCCTATGTCGCCAGCCTGTACCACAAGGGCTTGAACAAGATTCTGGAAAAAGTCGGCGAAGAATCCGTCGAGACCATCATCGCCGCCAAGGACGCCGCCATCAGCGGCGACTGCAGCGACGTGATCTACGAGACCGCCGACCTGTGGTTCCACAGCCTGGTCATGCTGGCCCAACTGGGGCAGCATCCGCAGGCCGTACTGGATGAACTGGACCGTCGCTTCGGTCTGTCCGGGCACGTCGAGAAAGCCTCGCGCCCGTCCGCCTGATCCATTTTTGAGAGGAGTAGCCACATGGGTATCTTTGACTGGAAACACTGGGTCGTCATCCTGGTCGTCGTGGTGCTGGTGTTCGGCACCAAGAAACTGAAGAACCTCGGCACCGATGTCGGCGAGTCGATCAAGGGTTTTCGCAAGGCCATGAACGATGACGAGAAACCGGCCGATCCGACGACAAACCAGGCTCAGCCCGCACAACCGACCCAACCGGTACATCCACAGGCCACTCAGCCTGTGAATGCGCCGAATACCATCGATGTGCAGGCCCAAAAAGTCGAAGAGCCCATCCGCAAAGACTCGTGAGCACTGACTAATGTTTGGGATCAGCTTCACTGAACTGCTGCTCGTCGGCCTCGTCGCCCTGCTGGTACTGGGCCCCGAGCGCCTGCCGGGTGCTGCGCGCACCGCCGGTCTCTGGATCGGGCGCCTGAAGCGCAGCTTCAATGCGATCAAACAGGAAGTTGAACGTGAAATCGGTGCAGACGACATCCGTCGGCAACTGCACAACGAACACATTCTGTCCCTGGAGCAGGAGGCGCGGAAAATCTTCACGCCCACCCAGCAGGAACCGACGCCAGTCCAGCCTGAGGCCGAGCCGACGGTGGCTCCCCAAGTGCCGGAAGGTGGCGCGCCGGTGACTGAACCGGCGCCAGTGACACCGACGGTCGCGGACATAGCGCCCCCGGCTGTCCCTGCGCCTAACGATCCTACTTTGCCGCCGCGAGCCCCATGAGCGATATTCCTGAAAACGACCAGCCGATGCCGCTGGTATCGCACCTCACCGAGTTGCGCACCCGCCTGCTGCGTTGCGTCGCGTCGGTGTTCATCATCTTCGCCGGGCTGTTTTCCTTCACCCAGCAGATCTACACCTTCGTCTCCACGCCACTGCGCCAGTACCTGCCGGTAGGCGCGACAATGATCGCCACCGACGTGTCGTCGCCGTTCCTGACGCCATTGAAGCTGACGATGATGGTCTCGCTGTTCCTGGCGATCCCGGTGATCCTGCACCAGATCTGGGGCTTCATCGCACCGGGCCTGTACAAGCATGAAAAGCGCATCGCCGTGCCGCTGTTGGTGTCCAGCATCCTGCTGTTCTACACCGGCATGGCCTTCGCTTATTACCTGGTGTTCCCGCTGATCTTCAAGTTCTTCGCCGCCGCCACCCCGGCGGGCGTGGAAATGATGACCGACATCAGCAGCTACCTGGATTTCGTCATGACGCTGTTCTTCGCCTTCGGCGTGGCGTTCGAAATCCCCGTGGCCGTGGTGCTGCTGGTGTGGATCGGCGTGGTCGACGTGGCCTACCTGAAGAAGATCCGCCCCTACGTGATCATCGGCTGCTTCGTGGTCGGCATGATCCTGACCCCGCCGGACATTTTCTCCCAGACCCTGCTGGCGGTGCCGATGTGGCTGCTGTTCGAGATCGGCATCCTGTTCGGCAGCCTGGTGCGCAAGCGCCGGGAAGAAGAACCCGAGGACCAGCCGGTCGATGACCACAACGACCAGCCGCCAGCGACCCAAGCGTGAACCTGCTGCTGCTCGAAGAGGCCGACTTCATCGGGCCTGACCGCGTCATCCTGAGCGATCGCCGGTTGACCCATATGCAGGAAGTCCATCGCAGTGCCGTCGGTGACAGCCTGCGGGTCGGGCGCATCGGAGGGTTGATGGGCTCGGCCCAGGTGCTGCGCCTGGAGGCTCGCGAGGCCGAACTGCAAGTGACCCTCGACCAGCCGCCGCCGGCCAAGTTGCCGTTGACCCTGGTGCTGGCGCTGCCGCGTCCGAAAATGCTCCGGCGAGTGTTCCAGACGGTCGCCACCATGGGCGTACCGCGGGTGGTGCTGGTCAACAGCTATCGCGTGGAAAAGAGCTTCTGGCAGACGCCGTTCCTCGAGCCCGAGGCCATCCGCGAGCAACTGATCCTGGGCCTGGAACAAGCCCGGGACAGCGTGCTGCCGGACATCATCATCGAAAAACGCTTCAAACCCTTCGTCGAGGACCGCCTGCCGGCCATCACGAACGGCACCCTCGGCCTGGTCGGCCACCCTGGCAACCACCCGCCCTGCCCGCGAGCGCTAACGGAACCGGTGACCTTGGCCATCGGCCCCGAAGGCGGTTGGATTCCCTACGAGATCGACCTGCTGGGCAAGGCCGGCCTGCAACCGGTTCAACTGGGCGAACGAATCCTGCGGGTCGAGACCGCGGTTACGGCACTGCTCGCACGACTGTTCTGATCCCTGGGTTTGCCAGGGCATTCCAAACGCATCTAACTCATTTCTCCTGCTTCCCCTTCATTCGCCAATTTGACCCCGCGCCATCGCCAGTCGTGAGGATGCACGCAGCAAACCGGACGCCAGCTATTTTCTACAGATCCCCCTGACATGGTCGATACTCTTATCACAAGAACTATCGAAGGTTCGAAGGAGTATCAGCATGTTCAGTTGGCTAACCGAAAAGCTGGGAAACGTAAGTGTCAATCGCAAACTGGGTTTCGGTTTTGGCCTGGTCCTGCTCATGACCCTCCTGAGCACTTTCGCGGGCTGGAACAGCCTGGGCAGCGTGATCAGCCGCGCGGATAAACAGGCGTCTATCGCAAGTCTCAATGAGTTGGCCAAGGATTTGCGAGTCGCCAGTCTCGACTATGAGATGCGGCGCGGCGAACAAGGGCCGGCAGTCGTCAGCGAGTTCCTGGGCAAGCTTCAGGAAAGCATACAAGCCGCTCTCAAACGGTTTGTACGTCCGGCAGACCAGGAGTTGCTCAATCAGCAACTGGCTATCCTCGATGAGTACAAACGCGCCTTTGCCGACCTGACCCAAGCGACGCAGAACCGCGAATCGGCCCGATCCAAGCTGGGCGCCAACGCCGACAATGCCGTGGCCAAGGTGAAAGAGGTCGAAAACGCCTTGCGCCAAGGCGACAGTGTTGCGCAATTCGACAGCGTGATTGAGCTGAGCAAACTGCTCCAGCAAGCGCGCTACCAGGTCCGCGGCTACACCTACAGTGGCAAGGCCGATGCCGAGCAACCGGCGCTGGATGCCATCGACAGTGTCTTGAAAAATCTTGAAAGCCTGCCGGGCAAACTGCCGGAACAGCACGCCGCCAACCTGCAACAAGCCACCGAGTCGATGAAGGCTTATCGTGCCGCCGTCAGCCAGTTCCGCGATTCGCAGGTGAGCAGCGCCTCAGCCCTCAAAAAAATGGCCGACCAAGACACCCGTTTGAACGCTCTGAATGATCAATTGACTACTTCGCAGATCGAGAAACGCGACCAGGAAACGGCTCAAGCGAAAGAAACGCTGATCATTGTCACCATCCTGGCATTGGCGTTTGGCCTGCTGGCTGCATGGATCATCACCCGGCAGATCGTCGTGCCACTGCAACAGACCCTGGTTGCCCTCGAACGTGTCGCCTCCGGTGACTTGAGTCATAACCTGGTGGTCACCCGCCGTGACGACATGGGCCAATTGCAGGGCAGCCTGCAGCGAATGGTGATCAGCTTGCGGCAACTGATCGGTGGTATCAGCGACGGCGTCACGCAGATCGCCAGCGCCGCCGAACAGCTTTCAGCCGTGACCGAACAGACCAGCGCCGGGGTCAACAGCCAGAAAGTGGAAACCGATCAGGTCGCCACCGCCATGCACGAAATGACCGCCACGGTGCAGGAAGTGGCGCGCAACGCCGAGGAAGCTTCCGAAGCGGCCGTCGCCGCGGACCAGCAGGCGCGCGAAGGCGAAAAAGTCGTGGGCGAAGCCATTGCCCAGATCGAACGCCTGTCCAAGGAAGTGGGCAATTCCACCGAAGCCATGGGCCATCTCAAGCGCGAGAGCGACAAGATCGGTAGTGTGCTGGATGTGATCAAGTCCGTGGCCCAGCAAACCAACCTGCTGGCCCTCAACGCGGCGATCGAGGCGGCCCGGGCCGGTGAAGCCGGACGTGGTTTCGCGGTGGTGGCCGATGAAGTTCGCAGCCTGGCCCAGCGCACCCAGAAGTCCACCGAAGAAATCGAGGGGCTTATCCTCGGCCTGCAATCGGGCACCGAACAGGTCGCGACCACCCTGGACAACAGCCGCAACCTGACCGACAGCAGCGTCGAATTGACCCGCCGCGCCGGCGGCTCATTGGAAAACATCACCCGCACCGTCTCGGCAATCCAGTCGATGAACCAACAGATCGCCGCCGCCGCCGAGCAGCAGAGTGCTGTGGCCGAAGAGATCAACCGCAGCGTCGTGAACGTTCGCGATGTGTCCGAACAAACGGCTTCTTCCAGTGAAGAAACCGCGGCCTCCAGCGCCGAACTGGCACGGCTGGGGGTGCATTTGCAGACGCTGGTGGGGCGCTTCAAGGTCTAGAAATATACCCCACCGTGGCGAGGGAGCTTGCTCCCTCGCCACGGAAACGCATTACGTCTATTTTTCTACAGATTCTGCCCGAACCGCCGATACAGCCCTGATAAAACCAATCAGCGCTACAAGGGAGTATCAGCATGTTCCGGTGGCTTGCCCAGGGTCTGGGAAACGTAGGCGTTAATCGCAAACTCGGCGCAGGCTTCGGCCTGGTGCTGTTCCTCACCTTGATGATTGCATTCACCGGTTGGTCCGGCCTGGGCAATGTCATCAGTCGGGGCGACAAACTGGGGTTCATTGCCAGTCTCAACGAATTGAGCAAAGACTTGAACCTGGCCAGTATCGACTACAACACCACGCGGGGCGAGAAAGGACCGCAAGCGGTCAACGATCTGCTTGGCAAGCTCGAGGCCGGGCTGAAAACCGCTCGCGAATTGATCGAACAGCCGGCCGACGTCGCGCTGATCGACAAGCAACTGGCCGCCGTCGCCGAATACAAGGGCGCCTTCGCCCAGATGACCCGCGCCACCGCCAGCCGCGAAGATGCACGCGGCAAACTCGGCGCCAGCGCCGACAACGCCGTGGCCCGCGTCGCCGAAGTTGAAACGTCGATGCTGCAAGCCGGCGACGTCACCCCGTTCAACAGCGTGGTCACCCTGAGCAAGGCCATCCAGCAAGCCCGCTACCAGGTTCGCGGCTACACCTACAGCGGCAAGAGCGACGCCCAGCAACCCGCCCTCGATGCCATCGACGCCGTCCTCAAACTGCTTGCGCGCCTGCCAGACCAATTGCCCCAGGAACACGCCGCCAACCTGCAGCAGGCCAGCGACTCGTTCAACCTCTATCGCGCGGCGGTCGCCCAGTTCCGCGACTCGCAGATCGACAACGCCGCCGCCCTCCAGCGCATGAGCGAGCAGGGTCAGATACTGATGGACGCCAGCCAGAAGCTGACCGTGTCCCAGACAGCCGTGCGTGACCACGACGCCGCCCAAGCCAAGATGGTCCTGATCGTAGCGGCCGCCCTGGCGCTGCTGTTTGGCGTGATCGCCGCGCTGTTCATCACCCGGCAGATCGTAGGCCCGCTCGGCCAGACCTTGAAGGTTGCCGAACGCGTGGCCGCCGGCGACCTGACCCACAACCTCACCTCCGACCGTCGCGACGAACTGGGCCAACTGCAACGCGCCATGCAAAGCATGACCGTGGGCCTGCGACAATTGATCGGTGGCATCAGCGAAGGTGTGACCCAGATCTCCAGCGCCGCCGAACAACTCTCGGCCGTGACCGAGCAGACCAGCGCCGGGGTCAACAGCCAGAAAGTGGAAACCGATCAGGTCGCCACCGCCATGCACGAAATGACCGCCACGGTGCAAGAAGTCGCCCGCAACGCCGAGGAAGCCTCCGAAGCCGCCGTCGCAGCCGACCAACAGGCCCGCGAAGGTGACAAAGTGGTGGGCGAGGCCATTGCCCAGATCGAGCGGCTGGCCAAGGAAGTGGGCAACTCCACCGCCGCCATGGGGGATTTGAAGCGCGAAAGCGACAAGATCGGCAGCGTCCTGGACGTGATCAAGTCCGTGGCCCAGCAGACCAACCTGCTGGCGCTCAACGCAGCCATCGAGGCAGCCCGTGCCGGCGAGGCAGGACGAGGCTTCGCCGTGGTGGCCGATGAAGTCCGCAGCCTGGCCCAGCGCACCCAGAAGTCCACCGAAGAAATCGCAGAACTGATTGTTGGCCTGCAAAGCGGCACCGAACAGGTCGCGACCATCATGGACAACAGCCGCAGCCTGACCGACAGCAGCGTCGAACTGACCCGCCGCGCGGGAGGCTCGTTGGAGAACATTACTCGCACGGTTTCGGCGATCCAATCGATGAACCAGCAGATCGCGGCGGCGGCCGAGCAACAAAGTGCGGTGGCTGAGGAGATCAACCGTAGCGTACTGAATGTGCGTGATGTGTCGGAGCAGACGGCGTCGTCCAGTGAAGAGACTGCGGCGTCCAGTGCCGAGCTGGCGCGGTTGGGGGTTCATTTGCAGACGTTGGTTGGGCGGTTCCGGGTTTAACTTGGGTGTGGGCATACCCGTGCTCTTCAGTGGACACAGTATTCATGCCCACCGCCGAGCCCTGTGGGAGCCGAGCTTGCTCGCGATCGCGGTGGGTCTGCTTGCATCCATGCTGAATGTACCGCCGTCTTCGCGAGCAGGCTCGCTCCCACAATTGGATTGGGTACACCCGTAAGAGCAAGTCGGCTATCAGGCCGCCTCGCGAGCAAGCTTTGCTCCCACACAGGTTTTTGGTCGTTTA
>NZ_FNOA01000038.1:0-29708 GCF_900106885.1 Pseudomonas sp. NFACC14 | reverse complement strand
AGTTGCATCACGTTGTTGGCGATGAAGAGGCTGTAGTAGCGGTAGGCGACCAGGTAGATGGCCACGGCGGCGACGACGATCCAGAGGGCGTTGATCGCCTCGCCTCGGCGCAATGCCACGACGCCCAGGGCGCACGCGCCTACGACGGCCAGCAGTAGCCAGGGCAGATGGCGCAGCAGGCTATTATTGTTTTTCATTTTTATATTCCAGCCAGGGTGGACAAGAAAGGTAGCCATTGGAGTTTAGCGCTAACCCGGGCAAAGGCCATACTCGACATTCGTCTGTCTGTTGCCGAACGGTGACGATGCCCCGTCAGTTGGGTCTATAGTCAATGAATCTTCAGAGGGAATGCGTCATGAGCGAGCGTCGCCGCTTCGTACGAGTTGATTTCCATGCCAGGACCGAGCTGAGCCAAGGCCCCTATATCTGGTCGGTGGAACTGCTGGACCTGTCCCTCAAGGGGCTGCTGATCAAGAAGCCCGAACCCTGGCTTGGCGATCCCGAAAAATCCTTCATGGCCGATATCCATTTGAGTCCCGATGCCGAGATAAAAATGGAAGTTCGCCTGGCCCATGATGACCATGGTCACCTGGGCTTCGTCTGCGAGCATATCGACCTGGCATCCATCGCACACCTGCGCCGATTGATAGCGCTGAACCTGGGCGACCATGATGAGCTGGAGCGGGAATTGGCGGCGTTGATCCAGACTTGAGCCGCAATCCCCTTGGCGAGGGATTCCTGTGGGAGCAAAGCTTGCCCGCGATGGCTGCAATGCGGCCCTTCAAAATCGAGTCGCCTGCATCGCGAGCAAGCTTTGCTCCCACATACAGTCCTTGCGCAATTGCCAGTGTTATTCGAACAACGCATCCAATGCCTGTTCCAGACGGGTCACCGCGATAATCTGCAACCCCGGCGGCGCCTCCTTCGGCGCGTTCCCCTTGGGCACGATGGCGCGCTTGAAACCGTGCTTGGCCGCTTCCTTGAGCCGCTCCTGCCCGCTGGGCACCGGTCGCACTTCCCCCGACAAGCCCACTTCACCAAACACCAGCAAATCATGGGGCAGCGGCCGGTTGCGCAGACTGGACATGACCGCCGCCATCAACGCCAGGTCGGACGCGGTCTCCAGTACCTTGACCCCGCCCACGACGTTGAGGAACACGTCCTGGTCGTGAGTCGGAATCCCGCCGTGTCGGTGCAACACCGCCAGTAGCATGGCCAGCCGATTCTGATCCAGGCCCAGGGTGACCCGCCGTGGGTTCGCCAAGTGGCTGTCATCCACCAGCGCCTGCACTTCCACCAACATCGGCCGGGTCCCTTCCCACGTCGCCATGACCACACTGCCCGGGACTTCTTCCTGGGCACGCGTCAGAAAGATCGCCGAGGGGTTCGAGACTTCTTTCAGGCCCCTGTCGGTCATGCCGAACACGCCCAATTCATTGACGGCACCAAAGCGGTTCTTCACCGCCCGGAGCAAACGCAGGCGGCCATCGGATTCGCCTTCGAAATACAACACGGTATCGACCATGTGCTCCAACACCCGTGGTCCCGCCAACGCACCTTCCTTGGTGACGTGGCCCACCAGGAAAATCGCCGTGCCGCTCTGCTTGGCATAACGCACCAGCAACGCCGCGCTTTCTCGCACCTGGGACACGCCGCCCGGGGCCGATTGCAGCTGTTCGGTGAAAATGGTCTGGATCGAGTCGATCACCATCACCTTGGGCTTTTCCACGCGCGCGGTGGCGATGATGGTCTCGATGCAGGTCTCGGTCATGACCCGCAACTGGTCCTGGGGCAAGCCCAGGCGCCGGGCGCGCATGGCGACCTGCTGCTGGGACTCTTCGCCAGTGACGTACAGCGCCGGCATGCGGGTGGCGAGGTTGCACAAGGTTTGCAGCAGGATGGTGGATTTGCCGATGCCCGGGTCCCCACCGATCAGCACCACCGAACCGTCCACCAGGCCGCCGCCCAGCACCCGGTCCAGTTCGCCGGACGCGGTGGAAAATCGCGGGATTTCTTCAACGCTGACTTCGGCCAGGGTCTTGATCTGCGCCTGCTGACCGGCCCAGCCCGTACGCCCGGTGGGGGCCGCCGCGCCGCCGCTTTCCACCATGGTTTCGGTCAGGGTGTTCCAGGCCCCGCATTCGCTGCATTGGCCGGCCCATTTGGGAAAGGTCGAGCCGCACTCGGTGCAGCCGTACATGCGCTTTGCCTTGGCCATCTGAACTCCGGGGTAAAAACCGCGATGATAGCCCAGGCAAGGTTCACTGAGGGGCCGGCATTCTGATTTCACCCTTCGCCAGATCCGCCGCGGTATTGCCCAACGGGTCCCGGGCCTCTAGGTCGGCGCCCTTGGCCTTCAGGGCATCGAGCAACTCGCCACGCTTGAACAGACCGGCATACATCGCGGCGGTCTGTCCGGCGCCGTTGCGTTGGTCCGGGCTGCAATCGGTGGACAGCAAGCGACGGGCAATCTGCACTTCGCCCTTGAAAATGGCGCCCATCAGCGCCGTATTGCCGCGTTTGTCCTGGGCACAGGCATCGGCCCCCGCGGCCAGCAACCGCTCCACCGCCGGAGCGTGGCCGTGATAAGCCGCCAGAATCAGCGCGGTGTAGCCCTTCTCATCCCGGGTATCGAGCGAATAACCGGCCTCGATAAACGTATCGAGCATCGGCACATCGCCCCGGCGAGCGGCGTCGAAATAATAGTTTTGCAGCTGTTCCTGGACCGCAGCCGGTTCGGTGGGTATTGGCTGATCGGCCAGTACGCTCAGTGACCAGGTCGCAAGCATCGACAAAAAGAATTTACCCATCATGACGTCTCCCCATGACTCAAGGCTGTGGAGCAGGGTTGTGGGAGCAAGGCTTGCCCGCGATGCAGACGACTCGGTCTGGCTTCCGACCCCGGCGTCCGCCTCGCGAGCAAGCCTTGCTCCCACAGGTTATGCACCTGCCGGCGGTGGATCAGTCAGTCAGTTTTTCCGCCAGAGCCTTGACCCGGGCCAAGTCACCTTTGGCAACACGGGCCACGCCAGTGCCGTACTCAGGGTCAGCCTTGTAGAGGAACGACAGGATGATGTGCTTGCTCTCGTCATCGGTGGTCGCCAAAGAACCACCAAAGCTTTCGATCAGGTCATCACGTTCTTTCTTGCTGAACGAACGATACAAATCACCGGCCTGCTTGAAGTTCTGCTCGCGCTGGATTTTCGCCTGCTGGGTGCTGCCACTCAGCGCGGCCTGGCTGTAGCGTGCCGCCTGCGGTTCTTCACGAGGCGTCAGGCGGCTCGGCTGGTAATTCACGCCGGTGCTGGTGCTGCCTGGGTTCATCGCACCGTCCTGGTTACCGTTGTTCACCGCCACCTTGGGGGCGTTGATCGGCAATTGCAGGGCATTGGCGCCTAGGCGGTACATCTGCGTATCGGCATAGGAAAACACCCGTCCCTGGAGCAGACGGTCCTCGGAAGGCTCGATGCCTGGCACCAGATTCGCTGGCGCCATCGCCACCTGCTCGGTTTCCTGGAAGACGTTCGCCGGGTTACGGTTCAAGACCATTTGCCCGACCTTGCGCTCAGGCACGCCCGGCCAGATCTTGGTCGCATCCAGTGGGTCGAAGTCGAACTTGGCAAGGTCTTGTGGATTGAGCACCTGGACGTACAAGTCCCACTTCGGGAAGTCGCCCTTATTAATGTGACTCACCAGATCATTGGTCATATGGCTGTAATCCTGACCCTGAACTTTCACAACTTCTTTCGGATCGAGATTTTTCAAGCCCTGCAAACTTTTCCAATGAAACTTCACGTAATGAACGTCACCCTTGGCGTTAATCAGCTTGTAGGCATGCACACCGTTACCGTCCATTTCACGGTAACTGGCCGGTGTGCCGGAGTTGGAATACAACTCGGTCAGGGTACGGGTCGATTCTGGAACATGGGAGAAGAAATCGAAACGCCGTGAATCATCGTCCAGGTTGGTCCGCGGGTCGGGTTTGAACGCGTGGACCATGTCCGGAAACTTGATGGCATCGCGAATGAAGAAAGTCGGGAAGTTGTTGCCCACCAAGTCCCAGTTACCGTCGGCAGTGTAGAACTTGGTGGCGAAGCCACGGGGGTCGCGCAGGGTTTCCGGCGAATGATTACCGTGCACCACGGCCGAAAAACGTACGAACACCGGGGTGACCTGGCCTGCGGCGAAGACCTTGGCCTTGGTCAGGTCGCTGAGATCGTCGGACACCGTAAATGTGCCATGGGCACCGGTACCACGGGCATGCACCACGCGCTCGGGGATGCGTTCACGATCGAAGCGCTGGAGCTTCTGGATCAACTGCACGTCTTGCAGCAGGGTCGGACCGTTGGGACCTGCCGTCTGCGAATTCTGGTTATCGCCGACCGCCGCACCGTTGTCCCGCGTGAGGGTGGCCGCGTTGACAGACAAGGATAGAAGGCTCGCGGTCAGCACAAAAAGAGCGCGGCGATGGGAATAAGCCCCGTGGCCAAGAGAAGTGTTCATAGGCATGTTCCTCTGATGTTATAGAGCGCATCCATGTGCGCCATCCAGAGGCTAGTGCCGGGGAAAGAAAAACCTAAATAGAAATGCCGTACCGTACCGATAGAAAAAACGTTATAGGGCCCCGGGCCGAAACCGCGTATCACGCGCGATTGATGGCACTTTGTAAACTTTTCATCCGAGCCCCGGTCGATAACTGAAGCTTTGTAAGCAGGCGTTTCGAGCAAGACTCGTTGGGCTGATTTACACTGCCACTCATCTTTCATCTGTTACAAGGAATAACTCATGGGCGTGCTAAGCGAGTTCAAGGCCTTCGCGGTCAAAGGCAATGTCGTCGACATGGCCGTCGGGATCATCATCGGTGCCGCTTTCGGCAAGATCGTTTCGTCATTCGTGGGCGACGTGGTCATGCCGCCGATCGGCCTGCTGATCGGTGGCGTGGATTTCAGTGACCTGGCCATCACCCTCAAGGCCGCCCAGGGTGATGCGCCTGCCGTGGTGCTGGCCTACGGTAAATTCATCCAGAGCACCATCGACTTCATCATCGTGGCGTTCGCCATTTTCATGGGCGTCAAGGCCATCAACCGCCTCAAGCGTGAAGAAGCCGTAGCCCCCAGCGCGCCCCCGGTTCCGACCAAGGAAGAGCTGTTGCTGAGCGAGATTCGCGACCTGCTCAAGGCTCAGAACGAGCGGCCCTGAGCCTACCAGTAGTTTTCCACCGCCACCTGGCCCGGACGACGGGTCAGGCTCAGTTGCAGGCCCCTGGCCTTGAGCAGCTTGCGCGTGTCGTCGATCATTTGCGGGTTGCCACACAGCATCACCCGCGAATGCTCCGGTGTCAGTGCTACACCGGCCGCGCGCTCCAACTCGCCGTTGTCGATCAACGTGGTAATGCGCCCACTGAGCGCCCCCGGGTGCTGCTCACGGGTGACGGTCGCAATGAAACGAAACTTGTGAGCGTACTCGGCCAGGTAGTCGCGCTGGGGCAGTTCCTTGATCAGGTCCTGATACGCCAACTCCCGCGCCTCGCGCACGCTGTACACCAGGATGATCCGCTCGAATTTTTCCCAGGCCTCGAAATCCTGGAGGATCGAAAGAAACGGCGCCACGCCCGTCCCCGTGGACAGCAACCACAAATCCCGGCCATCGGCGAAGCGGTCCAGCGTCAGGTAGCCAAAGGCCTGGCGATCCACCAACAGTTCGTCACCCGGCCGCAGGCGGCTGAGTTCGCTGGTGAATTCGCCATCGGGAACCACGATGGAAAAGAACTCGAGGAACTCGTCGAAGGGCGACGACACCATGGAGTACGCCCGCCAGACGGTGGTGCCGTCCGCCTTGGCGACGCCCAGCCGGGCGAACTGACCCGCCCGGAAGCGAAAGCCGCGATCCCGGGTCGTGCGTAACGTAAACAAATGAGACGTCACTGGCTGGACATCAAGCAAGGTTTGTCGGGTGAACTTCTCTGCGCTGTCGGTCATGAGCCACTCCCAGGGGACAAGAGGTGCAGTGTCCCGCAAAGTGAGCGTCTTCACCACCGACAGCAAGTAATGGCATTTTAGCTACAGTCGCCGCCTTCTTTGATAAATCCTTCACTGAACTTATACAAAGTTATAGCCATGTAAAATAAACCAGATAAAAATTTACTCCTTAGATATTTCCAAATGTAAGCAATCTAAAAAAAACCCACTGCAAGTTAGGAATAGTCCTACACTAAAATTTCGCATCATGGATTGGATCCGCATGGACGAATCAACCCAGGAGAACGCGATGGACAGGTGGAAGGACTTGTTACTGAGAAAGCTATCCTGTGAAAAAGACCTGCAGACGGCCTATCGTCTGGTATTGAATTTCTTTAACAATCAGGGATTTGAATATTGCGCATTTGCAGCCTATCTCGGAAGCCCCGACAAACACACCAGCAAGGTGAACCTGAATAACTACCCTTATGGATGGGACCGGCTTTATGAACAAAACGGTTATGCGTCGAGCGATCCATTAGTAGCACATTGCAATCAATCACCGCTTCCGATCTTGTGGGACGAGACTGTTTTCGCTCAGGCCCCCAAGTTATGGCGAGAACTTAATCGACAGGGACTCAAGTACGGCTGGACCCAGGCCGTTCATGACGACCAAGGGGCACAGTGCAGCCTGTTCAGCCTCGCACGAACCCATTGCCCCATTGATATCGAGGAACACTATGGCAATCTCGGCTACGCCATCTTCGCCAGTCAAAAGCTGCATGCGCTCGCCAGCAAAAAACTGTCTGACGCCATCGTAGTCAAGCAGAACTATCACTTGTCGCCGAGAGAAATCGAAGTACTGAGGTGGTCAGCCGAAGGCAAGACGGCTTCGGAAGTGGGCAGGATTCTCTGTCTTTCCGAACGAACCGTGAATTTCCATGTGTGCAGTTGCATGCGAAAACTGAACGTCAGCAATAAAATTTCGGCGGTGGCCAAGGCTGCCCAGATCCATGTGATCTGACCCGTGGCGCGGCACTGCCGAGCTGAAAAACCTGCGAGTAATGTGCAACAAAAAAACGTACCATTTACGGTCCCTCTTGAATGATGCCGCTTTCTTACACGCGACGCAGTTCATTCAGGCGGTCCCGCACAGACACCTGCCTCCAGGCAGCGGGACATTCGTTGATTTCCAGAGTCCCCAGCCATGCCCCTGTTTGACAGCCCTTTTGCCCAACTCGACCTGATCCGCCAACCCGAACAGCAGAACGAACCGCTGCAAGCCTTCGATGCGGCCGATGAATACCTGCTCGCGTATCTGGCCGAGCAACAACCGGCCGCGCAGACTCGGGTCCTGGTGCTCAATGACGGCTTCGGCGCCCTGGCTGCCAGCCTGGCCGGCAGCGTCCTGGTGACCAGCAGCGGTGATTCTTTCCTGGCATTGCAGGCACTGGAGAAAAACCTGGTGCGCAATGGCCGGCCCTTCGATGCGGTGCCAACGCTGCCCGCCAGCGAACCGTTGACCGGCCCGTTCGATCGCGTCCTGATCAAAGTACCGAAAACCCTGGCCCTGCTGGAGGAACAACTGATTCGCCTGCAAGGCCAACTGGCGCCGGGCGCCCAGGTGATCGCCGGGGCCATGATCAAGCACCTGCCCCGGGCCGCCGGCGATTTGCTGGAGCGTTACATCGGCCCGGTGCAAGCCTCCCTGGCGGTGAAAAAAGCGCGGCTGTTGATCGCCACACCGTCCACCGCCTCTTCACCCGGCAGTACGCCGGCCGTGTCGCCCTACCCCACGCGCTACTGGCTGGACGAGCCGAAGATCGAACTGCTCAACCACGCCAACGTGTTCTGCCGCGAAGGCCTGGACATCGGCACGCGTGCGTTCCTGCCACATTTGCCGAAAAACCTCGGCACGGCCCGGGTCGCGGACCTGGGCTGCGGCAACGGCGTGCTGGCCATCGCCAGTGCCCTGCAAAACCCCGAGGCCCGCTACACCCTGGTGGACGAGTCGTACATGGCCGTGCAATCGGCGACGCAGAACTGGCGTGCGGCCCTCGGCGAACGCGAAGTGACGATCCGGGCCGGCGATGGCCTGGCCGGGCAAGAAGCGCAGTCGCTGGATGTGGTGTTGTGCAACCCGCCCTTCCACCAGCAGCAAGTGGTGGGTGACTTCCTCGCCTGGCGCATGTTTCAGCAGGCTCGCGAAGCGTTGGTGGTGGGCGGCGCGCTGTACATCGTCGGCAACCGGCACCTGGGCTACCACAGCAAACTGGCGCGGTTGTTCCGAGGCGTCGAGCAAGTGGCCGCCACGCCGAAATTCGTCATTCTCAAAGCCCGCAAATAGACCGTCCGCTGCGGGAGCGAAGCTCGCTCCGGCAGGGAATCAGTGGGTGGTCAGCCCCGCGGCATTCATGAACATCCGCATCAGGCTGGCGACGATGAACAACGCCAGCACACTGCCAGCCCAGATCAACGCCAGCCAGCCGAGCCGCTGCCAGAGAGGCTTGCGCTCGGCGGCCTCGATGTCTTTCAAGTCCGGTTTGGCCATGCTCGAAGCCCTCAATGGTAGCCGTCGTCGTGGGTCACCTTGCCGCGGAACACGTAGTAGCTCCAGAAGGTGTACACCAGGATCAACGGAATGATGAACAGCGTGCCCACCAGCATGAAACCTTGGCTCTGGGGCGGTGACGAGGCGTCCCAGATCGAGATGGACGGCGGCACGATATTCGGCCACAGGCTGATGCCCAAGCCGCTGTAGCCGAGGAAGATCAGCACCAGGGTCAGGATGAAGGGCGTGTAGTTGGCATTGCGGGCCACCGCGCGAAACAAACCGTACATGGTCACCAGCACCAGGATCGGCACCGGCAGGAACCAGAACAGGTTCGGCAAGGTGAACCAGCGGGCCGCGATGTCCGCGTGGGCCAGAGGCGTCCAGATGCTGACGATACCGATCACGGCCAGCACCACGAACGCCAGCGGCCGGGCCAGGTCATGCATCTGCTCTTGCAACTTGCCTTCGGTCTTCATGATCAGCCAGGTGCAGCCGAGCAACGCGTAGGCCGCGATCAACGCCAGGCCACAGAACACCGTGAATGGCGTGAACCAGTCCAGGGAACCGCCGGCGAACTGGCGATTGACCACTTCAAAGCCATCGATGAACGCCCCCAGCGCCACGCCCTGGAAGAAGGTGGCCGTCAGCGAACCGCCAATGAATGCCTTGTCCCAGAGGTGGCGCTTCTCGGCCTTGGCCTTGAAGCGGAACTCGAAGGCCACGCCGCGGAAGATCAGGCCAATGAGCATCAGGATCAACGGCAGGTACAGCGCCGACAGCACCACCGAGTAGGCCAACGGAAACGCCCCGAACAGCCCGGCACCGCCCAGCACCAGCCAGGTTTCGTTGCCGTCCCAGACCGGTGCCACGGTGTTCATCATGACATCACGGTCGCGCTCGCCCTTGACGAAGGGGAAGAGGATGCCAATCCCCAGGTCGAAGCCGTCCATGATCACGTACATCATGATGCCGAAGATGATGACCACGGCCCAGATCAGCGGAAGATCAATACCCATGACTCAATTCCCCTTGTTCGAGCGGTCGTTGTGGTCCACTTCGTCGTCGCCTTCGTTGGCGGCCGACAATGGCCGGGCCGGGGTGCGTTTCTGGCCGGGCCCGCCATCGGTCGGCTCGGCTTCGTGAGCCTCCGGTCCCTTGCGTACCAGGCGCATCATGTAGCTCAGGCCTGCACCGAACAGGGCGAAATACACCACGACAAACAACACCAGGGTGATACTCATCTGCGCAAAGCTATGGCCGGACGAAGCATCGGCGGTGCGCATCAAGCCGTAGACCACCCAGGGCTGACGGCCGATTTCGGTGGTGAACCAACCCGCCAGTATCGCGATCAAGCCGGACGGTCCCATCCACAGCACCATGTGCAGGAACGGCCTGGACTGATAGAGCCGGTCGTTGCGGCGCAACCAAAGGCTGCACAGGCCGGTGAAGATCATCAGCAGGCCCAGGCCGACCATGACCCGGAACGACCAGAATACGATGGTCGAATTGGGCCGGTCTTCAGGTGGAAACTCCTTCAGGGCCGGCACCTGCTTGTCCAGGCTGTGGGTCAGGATCAGGCTGCCCAGGTAGGGAATCTCCACCGCGAACTTGGTCCGTTCCTCCTTCATGTCCGGCAGGCCGAACAGGATCAGTGGGGTCGGTTCGTTGCCGACGTTCTCCCAATGGCCTTCGATGGCCGCGATCTTCGCCGGCTGATGCTTGAGGGTGTTGAGTCCGTGGAAGTCGCCAATGACCGCCTGTATCGGCGCCACCAGCAGCGCCATCCACATCGCCATCGACAGCATCCGGCGGATGGCCGGGTTATCGCGGCCGCGCAGCAAGTGCCAGGCCGCCGACGAGCCGACGAAGAACGCCGTGGCGACAAACGCCGCGGTGGACATGTGCAGCAATCGATAAGGAAACGAGGGGTTGAACACCACCGCCAGCCAGTCCACCGGGATCACCCGGCCGTCGATGATTTCGTAGCCCTGGGGGGTCTGCATCCAGCTGTTGGAGGACAGGATCCAGAAGGTCGAGATCAGGGTGCCGATCGCCACCATGACCGTGGAAAAGAAGTGCAGGCCACGGCCTACGCGGTTCCAGCCAAACAACATCACGCCCAGGAAACCCGCTTCGAGGAAGAACGCCGTGAGCACCTCGTAGGTGAGCAAGGGGCCGGTCACCGCGCCGGCGAAGTCCGAAAAGCGGCTCCAGTTGGTCCCGAACTGATAGGCCATGACCAACCCGGACACCACCCCCATGCCGAAGTTGACGGCAAAGATTTTCGACCAGAAGTGGTACAGGTCGCGGTAGGTATCATCGCGGGTCTTGAGCCACAACCCCTCGAGCACCGCCAGGTAACTCGCCAGGCCGATGGTGATGGCCGGGAACAGGATGTGGAACGAGATCGTGAACGCGAATTGGATTCGGGCGAGATCGAGCGCCTCCAAACCGAACATAAGTCTTCCTCTGTCAGGTAAAACCGGCTGCGGGCGGGGCTTGCATCGGGCCCCAGGGATATGGAGTGCGATGCTTTTCAAATCGTTCTTTTTATAACCGTCACACCGCAGGACTCTGGCCGGACGGCCGCCAGCCCAACGCCCCGAAGGGTATTGATCTGGATCAAGCAATGCTCAAAGAGTAGTCGCAATATTGCCGATGGACGGCGTGGTCTTTTGTCGCGTGACAGGTTGTCTCAGGAGTTGACGCCAATGGAAATCTTTTGTGGCGAGGGGATTTATCCCCGCTGGGCTGCGAAGCAGACCCACCCATTTCAGCCAGAATCCAATTGGCGAGCGCTACGCACTCGAACGGGGATAAATCCCCTCGCCACAATAAATCCCCTCTTCACAGGAATCGCGCATCGCGCAAAATCGATGCTTGGCTAACTATTTTTTCCAACGGGCGTAATTTCCGGTTACAGCTCGGCGATAATCTCGATGCCTTCATCACCGGACCCGCCCTAGATGCCCAGTCAAGCGCCGCTGCTGCTCCGTCACCATCGTCCCTTCATCGCCTTCTGGCTGGCCCGGATATTCACCGCCAGCGGCTTCCAGATGCTCACCGTGGCCATCGGCTGGAACCTCTATCAACTGACCGGCAACGTCCTGGACCTGGGCCTGGTGGGGTTGGTGGAGTTTGCCCCGCGCGTGCTGTTCATGCTCCATACCGGGCATGTGGCGGACCGCTATGACCGGCGCAAGGTCGCGGCCATTTGCCAATCATTGCAGGCCATGATTGCCCTGGCGCTGGCGATTGGCAGCGCCACCGATAACGTCACACGGGAGATGATCTTCATCCTCGCCTTCCTGCTGGGCGCCGCTCGCTCCTTCGAAATGCCGACCACCCAGGCGTTGCTGCCGAGCATCGTGCCGGCGAGCCTGTTTCCCCGCGCCGTGGCCGCCGCGCAATCGGCCCAGCAATCGGCCACCATCGTCGCGCCGGCACTCGGCGGCTTGCTCTACGCCTTCGGCAGCGTCTGGGTCTATGGGCCGACGGTGCTGCTCTACATCATCGCCTGCTGCCTGATGCTCAACCTGCCCGCCCGGCAGACGCCACTGAACAAAGGCAAGGCGACCTTGGATTCTTTGCTGGCCGGGATTCGCTTCATTCGCAGCCGCCCGGACATTCTCGGGGCGATCTCCCTGGACCTGTTCGCGGTGTTGCTCGGCGGCGCGACGGCGCTGCTGCCGGTGTTCGCCAAGGACATCCTGCTCACCGGCCCCTGGGGCCTGGGCCTGTTGCGTTCGGCACCGGCGGTCGGGGCCTTGCTGATGTCGTTGTGGCTGGCGCGGTTTGCCGTGGAGCGCAAGGTCGGTCGGGTAATGTTCACCGCCGTGGGCGTATTCGGCGTCGCCACCATTGCCTTCGGCCTTTCCACCTCGTTCTGGTTTTCCCTGGCAGTGCTGGTGGTGCTGGGGGCGGCAGACATGATCAGCATGGTGATCCGTGCCTCGTTCGTGCAACTGGAAACCCCGGATGAAATGCGCGGCCGGGTCAGCGCGGTGAACGGGTTGTTCATCGGCGCGTCGAACCAGCTGGGCGAGTTCGAATCCGGCCTCACCGCCCACTGGTTCGGCACGGTGCCGGCGGTGGTCATGGGCGGTGTCGGTACGCTGCTGGTGACCGGGACCTGGATCAAGCTGTTCCCGACCCTGGCCAACCGTGACCGGATGCACGAACCGGTGGATGAAGCAAAAGCCTAGAGCAGCTTGTCGAGGGTAATGGGGAAGTCCCGCACTCGCTTGCCAGTGGCGTGGTAAATCGCATTGGCCACCGCCGCGGCCACCCCGACGACGCCGATTTCGCCGACGCCCTTGGACCCGAGCGCATTGACGATTTCGTCCTGTTCCTCGACGAAAATCACCTCGATATCACCGATGTCGGCGCTGACCGGCACGTGATACTCCGCCAGGTTGTGGTTCATGTGACGCCCCAGGGCGTGATCGGTCAGGGTTTCTTCGTGCAGGGCCATGCCGACGCCCCACACCACGCCACCGAGAATCTGGCTGCGGGCGGTTTTCGGGTTGACGACCCGCCCGGCGGCAATGGCGCTGACCACTCGGTTGACCCTCACCGTTCCCAAGTCCTCATCCACCCACACTTCGACAAACACCGCCGAGTGAGTGGCCGTGGCGTAGGCCTGGCGTTTTGCATCCGGCTCGGCGGTGACCTGGGCCTGCAACGGCGTCTCGCCACTTTTTTGCGCCAGCTCCGCTAACGCCACGCTCGCTTCGCCCAGCCGCAGTTGGCCATCGGCAAACGTCACTTGCTCAAGGGTCGCGCCACCGAAGGCCGGACAGGCCTGGCGGGCCACGGCCAGGAGTTTTTCCTTCAGCGCTTCACAGGCCTGCTGCACGGCGCTGCCCACCGACGAGACGGTGAACGAACCACCCTGCAGCGGCGCAGTGGGCAGCGACGAATCCCCCAGGACAAACGTGACGTCCTCAAGGGAAACGCCTGACGCCTCGGCGGCAATCTGGGTCATGACCGTGTAGGTCCCGGTGCCGATGTCCGTGGTGGCGCTGCTGACGGTCAGCTTGCCATTCGTATCCAGAGAGGCTTGGGCACTGGCCTTCTGCTGCATGGCTTCCCACACGCCACCGGCCATGCCCCAGCCCACCAGTTGCCGGCCTTCACGCATGCTGCGTGGTTCCGGGTTGCGCTTGTCCCAGCCGAAACGACGGGCACCCTGGGCATAACACTCACGCAGTTCCTTGCTGGAATACGGCTTGCCTTCGTTCTCGTTGCGTTCGGCGTAGTTGATCAAGCGCAGTTGGATCGGATCGATCGCCAGGGCACAGGCCAGTTCATCCATGGCGCATTCCAGGCCAATCAGCCCGAGGGCGGCACCGGGCGCGCGCATGTCCAAGGGCGTATAGACGTCCAGCGGCACCAACTTATAGGTCAACGCCACGTTGTCGCAGTGATAAAGCATGCCGCTCCACTCCACCACGTGTTCGGTGAAGTCCTCGAAACGCGAGGTCTGGCCGATAGCGGTGTGTGCCACAGCCAGCAAGCGACCGTTGGCCGCCGCCCCCAGTTGCACGCGCTGGAGGGTTCGCGGCCGATAACCAAAGGTGAACATCTGCTGGCGCGTCAGGCTGACCCGCACCGAGCGCTTGAGGGCCAGTGCCGCCATCACGGCCAACGGCAATTGATACTGCGGGCGCAGCCCGGAACCGAAGGCGCCGCCGACAAACGCGGCAAACACCCGCACCTGTTCTTTCTCGAGGCCGAAGACCTTTTGCACATAGGCTTGGCAGTTTTGCGTGCCTTGGGTCTTGTCGTGGATGTGCAGGCTGCCATCAGGCTGATACAACACGGTGGAGGCGTGTGGCTCCATCGGGTTGTGGTGTTCGACCGGCGTGCTGTAGGACACATCCACGCTGAGCGCGGAGCTGGCGTATTCGCCCTGAAAATTCCCACGGGGCTTGGGCAGTTCGGCCGGTGCCGGATGGGCGTCATATTGCAAGGTGATCAGATCGGTCTGATGCGCCTCGGCGTCGTATTCGATTTCCACCAGCGAACCGGCATACCGGGCCAGCTCAAGGTTTTCCGCCACTACCAGGGCCAGCGGCTGGCCGCTGTAGAGCACCCGGTCGTTGTACAACGGCCGGAACGGC
The DNA here is from genome assembly GCF_900106885.1 of Pseudomonas sp. NFACC14. NCBI lineage: Bacteria > Pseudomonadati > Pseudomonadota > Gammaproteobacteria > Pseudomonadales > Pseudomonadaceae > Pseudomonas > Pseudomonas sp. NFACC14. The sequence goes on along the minus strand of NZ_FNOA01000038.1, from coordinate 15,072 downwards.
GAGCCGTCCGCCGCATCGGCATCCTGGTAGGGCTCGTCGTAGCTGGCAATCCTCGGCCGGTTGGTATGGTCGATGACCGCGACCACGCCGGGCAGTGCCAGGGCTCGGGACGCATCGATGCGCACTACGCGACCACGGGCGACCGTACCGGAGACGACGCTGCCGTGCAGCAAGCCGTCCTCGGGGTATTCAGCGGCGTAACGGGCCTGGCCCGTCACCTTGAGCAGGCCGTCGACCCGGTCGAGGGGTTGTCCTATGGATTTGCTCGGAGCGTTCATCAGGCGTGTCCTCCCTGGGGTGCGCAACCCAATGCGGCGTCACTCAAGGCACGGACAATCGCCCGGCGCGCCAGTCTGACTTTGAAGCCGTTGTGCTCCAGCGGCTCAGCGTTTTGCAGCAGCGCGTCGGCAGCGGCAGTGAAGGTTTCGCGGCTGACGGTCTGCCCGGTCAGCCAGCTCTCCACGGCGCGGTCGCGCCAGGGTTTGTGCGCCACCCCCCCCAGGGCCAGGCGCGCCAGGCGAATCACCGGCCCGTCCAGCTCCAGCGCCGCCGCCACTGACACCAGCGCAAAGGCGTAGGAAGCGCGATCACGGATCTTCAGGTAGTGGCTATGGTCGGCAAAACCGGCGGCAGGCAATTCGATAGCGGTGATCAGCTCATCGTCGGCCAGTTGGTTATCCCGCTCCGGGGCGTCGCCGGGCAGGCGATGGAAGTCGGCGAACTCGATGGTCCGCGCCCCACCCCGGCCCAGGACATGGACCACTGCTTCCAGGGCCGCCAAGGCCACGCACATGTCGGAAGGATGGGTGGCCACGCATTGATCGCTGGCACCGAAAATCGCGTGGATCCGGTTCAAACCGTTCCGGGCCGGGCAACCGCTGCCGGGTCGGCGTTTGTTGCACGGTACGCTCGCGTCATAGAAGTAGTAGCAACGGGTGCGTTGCAGCAGGTTGCCGCCGGTGCTGGCCATGTTGCGCAGTTGGGGCGAGGCACCCGCCAGGATGGCCTGGGCCAGCAGTGGATAACGGCGTTCGATCCACGGGTGCCAGGCCAGGTCGGCATTGCTCACCAGGGCCCCGATCATCACTCCGCCGGAAGGGGTTTCACTGAGGTCCGCCAGGGGCAACCCGGTGATGTCGATCAGGTGCTCGGGACGGGTGATGTTTTCCTTCATCAGGTCCAGCAGGTTGGTGCCGCCAGCGATGAAGCGGGAAACCGGACTCGACAAATCGACGGCGGCCTGCACGGTGTCGGGCTTGCTGTATTGGAAGGGATTCATTGATCACCTCCCTGCTGGCAAAGTGGCAGAGCTTCTTCGATGGCATCGCGAATGTTGGTATAGGCTCCGCAGCGGCACAGGTTGCCGCTCATCAGCTCGCTGATCTGCCCACGGGTCTGCGCCCGGCCCTCGTTGGCCAAGCCCACCGCCGAGCAGATCTGCCCCGGCGTGCAATAACCGCACTGGAACGCGTCGTGCTTGATGAAAGCCTGCTGCATGGGATGCAACTGGTCGTCGCTGGCCAGGCCTTCGACAGTGATCAGTTCGGCGCCATCACACATGACGGCCAGCGTAAGACAGGCGTTGATCCGCTTGCCGTCGCGCAGCACCGTGCAGGCACCGCATTGGCCGTGGTCGCAGCCTTTCTTGCTGCCCACCAGGTCCAGTTGCTCGCGCAGCAGGTCCAGCAACGTGGTCCAGGCCAGCACTTGCAACTCTCGCACCTGGCCATTGAGGGTCAGACGGATCGGATGACGGACGAAGGACGCCTGCGTCGCTTCGGACAGGGTCGCGCTCATGGAACACCTCACGGTTGGTCGTACTCGCGGCGTTTTGGAAAACCGCCGTCATAAGGGGTACGACTTCAGGGTGGGGGTGAGCGTTCAAGGCAAATGCGCGATGAAAGAATGCCAGCGTCTGCTTCGCAGCCGAGCGGGAGCAAGCTCCCTCGCCACAGGCCGATGTGGATCAAGCGTGTCAGGCCAGCAACTCTGCCGCCACTACGCTCCTCACGCCCTTGCCACAAAGTTGCTCCACCAGCGTCAAGGCAAACGCCAGGGCAGCCGCCGAGCCTTGGGCAGTGATGCAGTTGCCGTCCACCACCACGGGTTGATCGACGAAGCTGCAACCGGACAGTTGCTGGCTCACTGCGGGCAGGCAGGTCATGCGGCGCTGGCGCAGGACGCCGGACGCCTGTAGCGCCAGGGCCGGGGCTTCGGCGATGGCGGCGAAGAAACGTCCGGCGGCGGCCTGGTCCTTGAGCCGCTGTTGCAGCGGCTGATGAGCCGCCAAGTGCTGGGCGCCGATGATGCCGCCTGGCAGGACGACCAGGTCGAAATCCTGCGCGAGCATGTCCACCAGCATCCCATCGGCCGTCAGGCGCGTGCCGCGGGCGCAGGTGAGCATGCGCCGCCCTTCGATGCTCGCCACCACGGTTTCGATCTGCGCCCGACGCAGCACGTCGATCACGGTGACCGTCTGCAAGTCGTCGACACCCTCGGCGACGGCTATCAGGGCTCGGGGGATCTTGGTTCCAGGAATCATGGGCGCTCTCCGCTGGGTGATGCTTGTAGTGTAGGAGCTGCCGAAGGCTGCGATCTCTTGATATGCGCTTGAGATTCAAGCGTCGGGGGGAAAGATCGCAGCCTCGCTTCGCTCGACAGCTCCTACACAGCTCCTACAGGAGCCAGCGGCTATTTGATGTACAGCTGGGTCGACATCCGGTTGCCCGGTGCGTTGATCGACTGGTTGCTGAAGCTGAAGGTACCCTCTTGCTTGCCCTTCAGATCGAAGATGTACAAATAGCCGACGACCTTGGTCCGCACGGAGCAGTCATTGAGATTGCCATTGCTGTACGCGCATACCGGCGAGCGGGTGCCGTCGACTTCAAAGCCGTCCAGGGTGACATGGGGTTGACGGCCATAGCCGACCTCCAGCACATAGACCTTGATCGTCGGGCCGTGATCGCAACGCGTCTGCGCCTGCCCCGGGACGATGTCCTCGAAGCCGCAGGCCGGCGACTCGACCTTGAGCACCTTGACTTCGCTCAAGGGCGGCGCCGACGCGGCATGGGCGGCCTGGCCGGGCAACCACAGGCCCAGCGCGCACCCCACGACCGCCAGCAGCTTTTTATTCATCTGAAGCATAGAGACCTCCCGGAACCGCGCGCAGTATGGCCCACTTGGCGCGTTGGCAAAACATCGACGACGATCGCAGCCACAACGCTACGCTGCTGGTATGATGCGCGGCTTTTTCCGACCCGCAGAAAATTCCCGGGCGCCGCTGGCGACCTGTGCTTTGCTGTTGAGGTCGATACATTCACGGCGCCGGGCGCGCCACGGGGAGCAGACATGCTGGAAAGGCTGTTTCAACTCAAGGCACACAACACCAACGTGCGGACCGAGATCCTGGCGGGCGTCACGACGTTCCTGGCCATGGCCTACATTCTGTTCGTCAACCCGAGCATCCTTGGCGAAACCGGCATGGATAAAGGCGCGGTGTTCGTCGCCACCTGCCTGGCGGCGGCCATTGGCTCCACGGTCATGGGCCTGATCGCCAACTACCCGATCGCCCTCGCCCCGGGCATGGGCCTGAATGCCTTCTTCACCTACACCGTGGTCCTGCACATGGGTCATACCTGGCAAGTGGCGCTGGGCGCGGTGTTCATCTCCGCCGTGCTGTTCTTCCTGCTGTCGATCTTTCGCATCCGCGAGTGGATCATCAACAGCATCCCGCTGCCGCTTCGCTCGGCCATCGCCGCGGGTATCGGCCTGTTCCTGGCGCTGATCGCCCTGAACAATGCTGGCATCGTGGTGAAAAACCCGGCGACCATGGTTGGCCTCGGCGACTTGAAGCAACCGGCGCCGATCCTCGCCACCCTCGGTTTTGTCCTGATCGTCGCCCTCGAAGCCTTGAAAGTGCGCGGCGCGGTGCTGATCGGCATCCTGGCGGTCACCCTTGTCTCGATCCTGATGGGTTTCACCCCGTTCGGCGGCGTCATCTCCGCGCCGCCGTCCCTGGCCCCGACCTTCCTGCAGTTGGACATCAAGGGCGCCCTGGACATCGGCCTGGTGAGCGTGATCTTCGCTTTCCTGTTCGTCGATCTGTTCGACAACTCCGGCACCCTGATCGGCGTCGCCAAGCGCGCCGGGCTGATGGGCAAGGACGGCCACATGCCGAAGATGGGCCGTGCGCTGATCGCCGACAGCACCGCCGCCATGGCCGGGTCGCTGCTGGGCACCTCTACCACCACCAGTTACATCGAATCGGCCGCGGGCGTCAGCGCCGGCGGGCGCACCGGCCTGACCGCCATCGTGGTGGCGATCCTGTTCCTGCTGGCGCTGTTCTTCTCGCCACTGGCCGCCAGCGTCCCGCCTTTCGCCACTGCGCCGGCCTTGCTGTTCGTCGCCGTGCTGATGACCTCGGGCCTGGCGGAAATCGACTGGGACGACATCACCGTCGCCGCCCCGGTGGTGGTCACCGCCCTGGCGATGCCATTCACCTACTCCATCGCCAACGGCATCGCCTTCGGTTTCATTGCCTGGACCGCCATCAAACTGGTGTCTGGTCGTGGCCGTGAGCTGAACCCGGCGCTGGTCATTCTGTCGATCCTGTTCGTGATCAAGTTGGGTTGGTTCAACGCATGACTTTTGATTCCCAGGCCTACGCCGCTCAGTTGCAGGACAAGGTCACCCGTTTGCGTGACCTGTTGGCCCCGTTCGAGGCCCCGGAGCCGGCGGTGTTCGATTCGCCCCTGAAAAACTTTCGCCTGCGGGCCGAGTTCCGCCTGTGGCGCGAGGCCGGCGAACGGCATTACGCGATGTTCTCCCAGGACGACAAGCGCACGCCGATCCTCATCGAGGAATTTCCCATCGCCAGCCTGCGCATCAACCAGTTGATGCCGCAACTCAAGGCCGCCTGGCAGGCCAGCGCCCCCCTGAGCCATAAGCTGTTCCAGGTGGAGTTCCTGACCACCCTGGCGGGGGACGCGATGATCACCCTGTGTTATCACCGCCCGTTGGACGAGCACTGGCACGCTGCCGCCTCGAAACTGGCAACCGACCTGGGCGTGAGCATCATTGGCCGCTCCAAGGGCAAGCGGGAAGTGATCGGCCATGACTATGTGGTGGAGCAGCTCGAAGTCGGCGGCCGCACGTTCAGCTATCGCCAGCCCGAAGGCGCCTTCACCCAGCCCAACGGCACGGTGAACCAGAAGATGCTCAACTGGGCCTACGAGGCATTGGGGGAGCGCAACGACGATCTGCTGGAGTTGTACTGCGGCAACGGCAACTTCACCCTGCCCCTGGCCACACGTGTGCGCAAAGTACTGGCCACCGAAATCAGCAAGACCTCGGTGAACGCCGCGCTGAGCAACCTCAGCGAAAACGCTGTGGACAACGTCACGCTGGTGCGCCTGTCCGCCGAAGAGCTGACCGAAGCCCTGAACGAAGTCCGGCCGTTCCGCCGCTTGCAGGGCATCGACCTGAAAAGCTACGAATTCGGCAGCGTCTTCGTCGACCCGCCTCGCGCCGGCATGGACCCGGATACGTGCGAGCTGACCCGGCGCTTCGACAACATCCTGTACATCTCCTGCAACCCCGACACCCTCGCCGCGAACATCGCGCAGCTGAACGACACCCACCGCATCACGCGCTGCGCGTTGTTCGATCAATTTCCGTGGACCCACCACATGGAGTCCGGGGTGTTGTTGACTCGACGCTGACCCCCTCATATACAGGGCTGCCCTGTAGGAGCTGCCGAGTGAAACGAGGCTGCGATCTTTCCACTGCACATTAAGTCCAGAGCAAAAGATCGCAGGCTTCGCCAGCTCCTACAGGGGATACATTCCCTCGCCATTCCCAAATGCCCATCAAACGGAGTTTGTTCGATCATCGAACACTTATTGCCCGACGTCATCGGCTTTATTTGACCAAATTAACCATCTAGTACAATTTATCTCCACCGGCTGAAATCCCGCCGACACCAACAATAAAAATGTGGAGAAATTGCGATGCCTCCGATCGTTCTGGTGCTCAACGGCCCGAACCTGAACCTGCTCGGCACCCGCGAGCCGGCAACCTACGGCCATGAAACCCTGGCCGACATCTCGGCACTGTGTGGCCGCGCAGCTGAAGAATTCGGCTTGGCGGTGGAGTTTCGCCAGACCAATCAGGAAAGCGAGCTGCTGGACTGGATTCACGGCGCCCGGGGCCGATGCGCCGGTATCGTCATCAACCCGGCGGCCTGGACCCACACCTCCGTGGCGATCCGCGACGCCTTGGTGGCCAGCGAAGTACCGGTGATCGAGGTCCATCTGTCCAACGTCCACGCCCGCGAAACATTCCGCCATCACTCCTTCGTCTCATCCATCGCCATAGGCGTGATGTGCGGGTTTGGCAGCCATGGTTATCGCCTGGCCCTTGAACATTTCAGTCAGCGGTTGAAGGGTTGATGAGCATGTCGAATATCACTGTGCTGGCCGGCCTGATCGGTGCGGGCATCCAGGCGTCTCGCACGCCTGCGCTACATGAGCAGGAAGGCGATGCCCAAGGCATGCGTTACCTCTATCGGCTGATCGACCTCGACGCGCTGAAACTCGACAGCGGCGCCCTGGCTGACTTGCTGGTGGCCGCCGAACGCATGGACTTCACCGGCCTGAACATCACCTTCCCCTGCAAGCAGGCGATCATCCCGCTGCTGGATGAGTTGTCGCCCGAGGCCCGCGGCATCGGCGCGGTCAATACCGTGGTGCTCAAGGACGGCAAGCGCATCGGCCACAACACCGACTGCCTGGGGTTCGCTGAAGGTTTTCGCCGTGGCCTGGGGGATGTGGCGCGCCAGCGCGTGGTCCAGATGGGCGCCGGGGGCGCCGGCGCGGCGGTGGCCCACGCGTTGCTGCTGGAGGGCGTGGAAACCCTGAGCATTTTTGACGTCGAGGTCAGCCGTGCCGAGGCGCTGGCCAACAACTTGAACCAACACTTCGGCCCTGGCCGCGCTCGCGCCGGGCATGACCTGCCCACCGCCATGGCCGAGGCCGACGGCCTGGTGAACACCACGCCCATGGGCATGGCGAAACTACCGGGCACGCCGGTGCCGGTCGAGCTGTTGCGGGGCACCCTGTGGGTCGCGGAAATCGTCTACTTCCCACTGGAAACCGAACTGCTGCGCAACGCCCGCGCCATCGGCTGCCGTACCCTGGATGGCGGCAATATGGCGGTGTTCCAGGCGGTGAAGGCGTTCGAACTGTTCAGTGGCGTGGCACCGGATGCGCAACGGATGCTGGAACACTTCCAGAGCATGAACCACTAAAGCCTGGTGATAATCCCTTGTGGGAGCGAGCTTGCTCGCGATGACGGTGTGTCAGTCGCAATCGGTGTTGGCTGATCGACCGCTATCGCGAGCAAGCTCGCTCCCACACAGGCCCGCTCCCACAAGAATTACGGGTCAGGGCTGGAGGTAGCGCAACACTGACTCACAAACCATCCGCCGATGCCGCTGCTTGACCGCTTCAGCCGACAGGTCGATCTGAAAGATCTCACCGAACGTCTGCCGGTTGGACACCCGGTAGAAACAGAACGAGCTGATCAGCAGGTGTATATCCAGCGGCTCGAGGCCGGCACGGAACACGCCCTCTTCGGCGCCGCGACGCAGGATCACCCCCAGGGAATCGAGGATGGTGTTGGTCATCGCCTTGATCGTGCCTGACTGCTTCACGTACTCGGCGTTGTGGATGTTTTCGATGCAGACGATGCGCACGAAATCCACGTTGCGGTCGTGGTGGTCGAAGGTGAACTCCACCAGGCGCCGGATCGCGTCGACCGGCGCCAGCTCCGCCAGGTGCAAGCGGCTCTCGGTGGTGCGGATATCCCCGTAGAGTTTTTCCAGCACCTCGACGTACAACTGCTCCTTGCTGCCGAAGTAGTAGTAGATCATGCGCTTGGACGTGTGGATGCGCTCGGCGATGGCATCGACCCGGGCGCCGGCCAGGCCTTGCTGGACGAACTCGACGATGGCTTCCTGAAGAATGTTTTCCCGGGTCTTTTCCGGGTTGTTCTTGCGACTCTTGCGCGGCGTGGCGACAGGTTCGTCGAGCGCTGCGGAAAGCTCTGGATTCATAGTCATTGCGGGGCTCACGGCCATCACTGCACAGGCTGGCGATTATGGGCCGCACCGTGCACTGAAGGAAGCCACGACACGGCCCATTACCGCCGCGTTTACGATTTCTCTACAACTTGGCGTGCCGCAAGCCACCGCTGCGGGACTTGGCCATGGCCGCCAGGCGCACCGCGACATTGGCGGCACCATAACCGGCGTAACCGTTCTTGCGCTGGATGATCTCAAAGAAAAACCGCCCCTCGAACGGCTCGGTGTAAACGTGGAACAGCTCGCCACCCTGGGCGTCGCGGTCGTACAGCACGTTGAAATAGGCCAGTTCGCTCAGGAATTCGTCGTCGAAATCGAAACGCGCCGCCAGGTCGTCGTAGTAGTTGAGCGGGATGTCCAGCAACGGCACGCCCGCCTCTTTGGCACGACTGACCTGGGCGAAGATGTCGTCGCAATCGAAAGCAATGTGATGCACGCCGGAACCGCGATAACTCGACAGCGCGTGTGAGATCGCGGTGTTGCGGTTCTCGGAAATGTTCAGCGGCAAGCGGATCGAACTGCAGCGGCTGCGCAGCGCACGGCTTTTCACCAGGCCATAGGGGTCGGGCAAGACGACTTCGTCGTCGGCCTCGAAATCCAGCAGGCTCTTGTAGAACAGCACCCAACTGTCGAGGCTGTCGGCCGGCAGCGCCATTGCCATGTGGTCGATGCGCTTGAGCCCGGCCCCGATGACAGCCCCCGGCTGCAGGTTGAAATCGGTGCCATAGACGTCGGCTTCCTGGTCCACCAGGTAAATCAGGCTGCCGTCCGGTGCGCGCACCGCCGCCAGCTCCAGCTCGTTGGGCCCCACCAGCCCGCGATAGGGCTGGCCCTTGTAGGCAACGGCCCGCTCCAAGGCGCTGGCACTGTTTTTCACGCGCACGGCGGTGGCGCACAACGAAGGCCCGTGGGCTTCGAAAAAACTGTGGGCGAAGGAGTACGGTTCGCTGTTGAGGATCAGGTTGATATCGCCCTGGCGCAGCAGGCTGACATTCTTCGAACGATGCTGGCCGGCCTTGACGAACCCCAGCCGCTCCAGCCAATGGGAGAGCTTGGCACCGAGGCTATCGTCCACGGCGAACTCGAGGAATTCGATGCCGCCATATTCGCTGGCCGGCGGGGTGGCGAACAGGATGTCGGCATTGCCAACGGCGCTCGCTTCTTCGGCCAGGCGCTGGCGGGTCTTTTCTTCCAGGTACAGCAGCGAGCGCAGGCCGTCGGCGGCATTGGCCCGTGGCGGCGCGGCGCGGAATCCGTCGTTGAAGATCTCCAGCGACAGCGGCCCGGTATAACCACTCTTGATGATCGGTGCCAGAAACCCCGGCAAGTCGAATTCGCCCTGCCCCGGGAAACAACGGAAATGTCGGCTCCACTCCAGGACATCCATGGCCAGGATTGGCGCATCGGCCATTTGCACGAAAAAAATCTTCTCGCCAGGGATCTCGGCGATCGCACTCGGATCGCCCTTGAGGGACAAGGTATGGAAGCTGTCGAGCAACACGCCAAGGCTGGGGTGATCGGCCTGGCGCACAATGTTCCAGACCTGTTGATAAGTATTCACGTGGCGGCCCCAGGCCAACGCCTCGTAACCGATACGCAAGCCCCGCGCACCGGCCCGTTCAGCCAGCAGGCGCAGGTCATCGATCAGGATCCGTTCATCGCCGACGCTGTCGGCCGAGGCGTTGCTGCACACCAGCACCAGGTCGGTGCCCAGTTCCTGCATCAAGTCGAACTTGCGCTCGGCCCGCTCCAGGTTGCGCGACAGACGATCGCGACGGCAGCCTTCGAAGTCACGAAACGGTTGGAACAGGGTGATGGCGATGCCCAGGTCGGCGCACATCTGCCTGATTTCCCGCGGGCTGCCATCGTAATAGAGAAGGTCGTTCTCGAAGATTTCCACCCCGTCAAAACCGGCGGCGGCAATGGCTTCGAGTTTTTCCGGCAAGGTACCGCTCAAGGATACGGTGGCAATGGAACGCTGCATGACTTCGGCTCCCGGACAGGCATCGGCTACAAAAGGTGCGCCGCTTTTGAAAGAGTCAGCCGATTATTGAGCTGCCGGTTTCTTTCAGCAATTTAATATGTACCATCCGGTTAGTTTTTTGGGCGATTATCGAACAAAATGCCGATTGCCGAATTGACGATTTTTTGCTCACTGCGCACCATCGCTCCCCACATCGACGCAGGCCCTGATCGCCGACGTCAATGGAAAGACCCAGACCGACCATAAGAATTTCAAAAACGGGTACACGCTATGATTCCTTCCCAAAGTTCCCGCCTGGCCCCTGGCCTGGGTGCCTCCACCGGCAGCGTCGGTGACAAGATCCGCGGCGCCATGGCCGTGGGCAAGACCCGTTGGGGTATGCTCGCCCTGGTGTTTTTCGCCACCACCTTGAACTACATCGACCGCGCCGCCCTGGGCGTCATGCAGCCGATCCTGGCCAAGGAAATGAGCTGGACGGCGATGGATTACGCCAACATCAACTTCTGGTTCCAGGTCGGTTATGCCGTCGGCTTCGTGTTGCAGGGGCGGCTGATCGACCGGATCGGCGTCAAGCGCGTGTTCTTCTGCGCCGTGCTGCTCTGGAGCCTGGCGACCGGCGCCCATGGCCTGGCGACCTCGGCGGTGGGTTTCATGGTCTGCCGCTTCATCCTCGGCCTCACCGAAGCCGCCAACTACCCGGCCTGCGTGAAGACCACCCGGCTGTGGTTCCCGGCGGGCGAACGGGCCGTGGCCACCGGTATTTTCAACGCCGGGACCAACGTTGGCGCGATGTTCACCCCGATGCTGCTGCCGCTGGTCCTGCACGTGTGGGGCTGGCAGGCCGCGTTCCTGTGCATGGCCGCCCTGGGCGGGATCTGGCTACTGTTCTGGGGCCTGAAATACTTCAACCCCGAAGACCACCCCAGCGTCAAACAGTCGGAGCTGGACTACATCCAGGCCCAGGACGAACCGGACCAGGTCCGCGTACCGTTCTCACGCATCCTGCGCATGCGCGGCACCTGGGCGTTCGCCCTGGCCTACTCGATCACCGCGCCGGTGTTCTGGTTCTATCTCTATTGGTTGCCGCCGTTCCTGAACCAGCAATACAACCTGGGCATCAACGTGACCCAGATGGGCATCCCGCTGATCATCATCTACCTCACCGCCGACTTCGGCAGCGTGGGCGGCGGCATCCTGTCTTCGTTCCTGATCGGTCGCGGCCTCAATCCGATCAAGGCGCGACTGGTGTCCATGCTGCTGTTCGCCTGCTGCATCATCGGCGTGATCATGGCCGCCGGAGCAAGCAACCTGTGGATGGCGGTGTTCGCCATTTCCCTGGCCATCGGCGCGCACCAGGCCTGGACCGCCAACATCTGGAGCCTGGTGATGGACTACACGCCCAAGCACATGATGAGTACGGTGTTCGGCTTTGGCGGCATGTGCGCGGCCATTGGCGGGATGTTCATGACCCAGTTGGTGGGCCACATCCTCACGATCACCAACAACAACTACACCGTGCTGTTCACCCTGATTCCGGCGATGTACTTCATTGCCCTGACCTGGCTGTACTTCATGGCGCCGCGCAAAGTGCCGACCCTGGAAAACTGACTGTCCACACGCTAACGGACAGCGATTCACCTGTGGCGAGGGAGCTTGCTCCCGCTCGATTGCGCAGCAATCGCAAAGAAGCGAGGGCCGCTTCGCAGCCCAGCGGGAGCAAGCTCCCTCGCCACAGAGGGTTGTGCTAGCCAGGCCACAAGGGGCTGTGCTGGCCAGGGGACCGGGCTGGCCACAAAGGGTTCTGTGTGGCGGTCACTTGCGCCGCTGCTGCCACGCCGCCGCCAACCCACTCAAGCAGATCAGGGCGATGCCCACCACGGTGGTCAGCGTCGGCGTATGGCTGAAGAACAACCAGCCCAGCAGGCCGGCAAACACGATCTGGCAATACCCGAACGGCGCGAGCAGCGCCGGGGCGGCAAAGCGAAAGGCCTGGGTCAGCATCAGGTGCGCCGTCATCCCGCAGGCCCCCAGCGCCAACATCATCACCCCGTGCATCAGGCTCGGCACTTGCCAGAAGAACGGCACCAGCGCGCTCATCACCAACGTGTTGCACAGGCCGGCGAAGAAATTGCTGGTGGTCGGGCTGTCGATCTCGCTGAGCTTGCGCGTGAGCAGCTGGTAGAAACAGAAAAACAACGCCGAACAGAAGGGCAACAACACCGCCGGGGTGAACAGATCGCCACCGGGATGGACGATGATCAACACCCCGATAAAACCGAAGATCACCGCGATCCATTGACCGCGCGTCACGTGTTCGCCCAGCAACGGCACCGACAACGCGGTCACCAGCACGGGCGCGAGGAAGTTGACCGCCGTCGCCTCCGCCAGTGGGATGAACATCAATGCCGTGGTGAAAAACAGACTGGTGCCCAGCAGGCACAACGCCCGGGCCAACTGCCACAACGGGCGCTTGGTACGTAGCACCCGCAGCCCCGAACGCGGCAGGAAGATACCCGCCATCAACAAGGTGTGCACCACGTAACGTGCCCAGACCACCATGATGATCGGATAAAAACCCGACAGATATTTGGACAACGCGTCATGACTGGAGAACAGGAACGTTGCGACCAGAATAAGCACGATGCCCTTGAAAGCCTGATTGACGCCGGAGAGCGGTGTGCTGAGGGTCATGAGGGAAACCTGCGTTGCTTGATGTAGGGGCCGTGACGCACGTTGCAGTTATTGGGCCCGCGAGCATGCCGATAAGTTCTGAATCCGAAGTGTAATGAAAATTCCGGCGCCAGGCAGGATTGACTCACCGCTGAACCAAAACCCGTGTCCGTTGCCTGACAGCTCAAGCGCGACGCGCACCTTGGGCGCCTAAAAGCTAGACTCACCGCCACAGCAGTCATTTTTAGCCAGGTCATTCAGAGGAATTTCCACATGTTATGGAGAAAAGGTCGCCGCAGTGACAACGTGGTGGACGCCCGTGGTGACGGTGGGGGCGGTGGCGGAATGCGTTTCGGTGGCGGCAAGGGATTGAGCCTGACCGCCATTCTCCTGATCGTCGGCATTGGCTGGATCACGGGCCAGGACCCGATGCAGATTCTCGGGCAACTGGCCGGGCAGATGGACCAGTCCGCGCCTGCCACTTCACAAACCCGCCAGGCGCCACCGGCCAACGACGAACAGGCCGAGTTCGTGCGCTCGATCCTCGGCGATACCGAAGACACCTGGGGCCAGGTTTTCCAACAGGCCGGACGCCAGTACCAGCAACCCAAACTGGTGTTGTTCAGCGGTCGAGTCAACTCGGCCTGCGGCCTGGCCTCCTCGGCGACCGGTCCGTTCTATTGCCCGGCGGACCGCCAGGTCTACCTGGACATGAGCTTCTTCAAGGAAATGTCCCAACGCTTCGCCGCCGCGGGCGATTTCGCCCAGGCCTACGTCATTGCCCACGAAGTCGGCCACCACGTGCAGACGCTGCTGGGTGTATCAGCGAAGATCCAGGAAGCCCGCCAGCAAGGCCGGCAGATGGAAGGCGACGGCGGCTTGTTGGTGCGCCAGGAACTGCAGGCCGATTGCCTAGCCGGCGTCTGGGCCAACCATGCGCAAAAACGCCTGAACTGGCTGGAGCCGGGGGACATCGAGGAGGCCTTGACCGCCGCCAACGCCATCGGCGATGACCGCTTGCAGCAACAAGGCCAGGGCCGCGTAGTGCCGGACTCCTTCACCCACGGCACGTCGGCGCAGCGGGTGCGCTGGTTCAAGACCGGCTTCGCCCAGGGCCAGGTCAGCCAGTGCGACACGTTCGCGGCGAAAAACCTGTAGATGAAGTGGCGCGCGCTGATCGGGCTGTTGCTGTGCTGCGCCGTCGCCCAGGCCGAGGAACACGGCGTCAACGTGGTCGCCCCAGGGCGCCTGCAACTCAAGGGCGGCGCCATGGCTGTCGCCGTCAGCCCGCCCCCGGCGTCCATCCAGCGCGTGCTGATCATCCTCCATGGTCGGCTGCGCAACGCCGAGACCTACCTGCACAGCGCCGAAAAGGCTGCCGAACAGGCCGGGCAACAGGGCACGACCCTGATCATCGCCCCGCAATTCCTCAACGAGCGGGACATGGCTCGCCACACATTACCCAATGAGCTACTGCGCTGGCGGGGCAACGACTGGATGGCCGGTGGCCTGTCCACAGGACCCAATCCAGTCAGTTCCTTCCAGGTCCTCGACGACATCGTCGCGCGGGTCAGTGACCGGCAACAATTTCCCGAAGTGAAGGAGATCGTCATCGCCGGCCATTCCGGCGGCGCCCAGGTTGTGCAGCGCTATGCCCTGCTCGCCCAAGGCCGATACCGGATCAACCCGCGGTTTGTCATCGCCAACCCGTCGTCCTATGCCTATTTCGATGCCCAACGGCCCATGGCCTTCGACCCGGCCAGTTGCCCTGGTTTCAATCGCTGGAAATACGGCTTGCAGGACCTGCCCGCCTATGCCGCCGGACAGGCGCCCGCCCGCCTGGAGGAGAACTACGTCAAACGCGACATCGTTTATCTGCTCGGGCAGCAGGACGTCGACCCGGAGCATCCGGCGCTGGACAAGGGCTGTGAAGCGCAAACCCAGGGGCCCTACCGGCTATTGCGCGGGCATTTCTTTTTCGACTACCTGACCCGGCGTCATCCCGTGGGGCTGAACCAGCGGCTGATCGAAGTGCCGGGGGTCGGACATAACGGCAATGGGATGCTGACTTCGCCTGAGGGGTTGAAGGTGTTGTTTGGGCAGTGAGTTTTGTATCGGCTGGACGGGCTTCATCGCGAGCAAGCTCGCTCCCACAAAGTTTTCTGCATTCGCCGCATATCCACTGTGGGAGCGAGCTTGAACTGGTCAACTAATTTTGGACACCAGTTACGGTTTCACGCCGCCAGTTTCTCCATAGCTACCGGCGACCGGTAGTCGT
>NZ_FNOA01000031.1:0-55840 GCF_900106885.1 Pseudomonas sp. NFACC14 | reverse complement strand
GGATCGTATTCGCTCTGCTGAAAGAGCAAAGCGAATACCAACCCAAAGCGGCTTGAGGGCTTCCCCTCAACCATAGAATCTCCCACAGGGGATTGGGTGGTTATCAGTTGCTGGACAGCCGGTCGCCGCGGGCGAATTTCCAGGTGCGGATGATTTCCAGCCGGTCGATGTCCGACAGGTCCCCGGTAAACGGCGCGAACGGTGCGGCCAGGCGCACGATCCGCTGGGCGGCCTGGTCCAGCAGCGGCTGGCCGGAGGATTCGAGCACCAGCACTTCATACAGCGAGCCGTCACGATTGATCGAGACCATTAGCCGCAGGTTGCCGTAGATCTGCTTGCGCCGCGCTTCGTCAGGGTAGTTGAGGTTGCCGATGCGCTCGACCTTCTTGCGCCACTCGTCCTTGTACCAGGCACCCTTGTCGCGCATGGTCGAAGCGGCGCTCAGGCGGTGGATGCGCGGGCGCTTGGCGTAGAGCTGTTGCTCCTGGGCCAGTTCGGCTTCCAGGCTGGCGATGTCGCTGGACAGCTGGGAGCTGTCGAAGGTGGGCG
Source organism: Pseudomonas sp. NFACC14 (assembly GCF_900106885.1). NCBI lineage: Bacteria > Pseudomonadati > Pseudomonadota > Gammaproteobacteria > Pseudomonadales > Pseudomonadaceae > Pseudomonas > Pseudomonas sp. NFACC14. Next base: position 55,291 of record NZ_FNOA01000031.1, on the reverse strand, counting down.
CGGGGGCCTGGGGCTTGGGATCAGGCTTGACCTCTTCCTTGACCGGGGCTTTCTTCGGCTTCGGCGCCACGGTGGTCACGGCCGCCTTGGGCGCCGTTTCCTGCACTTCGGGCTTGGCGGCGGGCGGCGGGGTGACTTTCTGCACCGTGTTGTCCTGGAAGGGCGCGATCTCGGTGGTCTTGGGGATCGCCTTCTTTTCCAGGGTGCCGCTGCCTTGCTGGTTTTCCTGGGCGAGGAAGTCGGCCTTCTTGGGCTTGGTTTCGCTCTTGAAGGTGGCCAGGGTGATTTCCAGGGTCTGGCTGATCTGTTTCGGCTCGACCGTGGCAAACCCGACGCCCAGCAGCAAGGCCAGGTGGATCAACGCCGCCAGGAACAGGGTAAAACCGAGGCGATCAGCCGGGCGCACGCTGCGATGGGCGAGCTCTTGGGGCAGATCGGACGGGAGTGTCATGACAAGGAAACCAACATCGCGTTTTTTTCAGGCCGGGCATGATAACGCAATGTGGGTTCCCTTCAGCAGATCTGGATCAACGAGCCTTGAGCTTCTGATCGATGGCATCCATCAACAGGCCGCCGATGTCGGTGCCAAAGGCGTTATCGATCTCGCGGATGCAGGTCGGGCTGGTGACGTTGATTTCCGTCAGGTGCTCGCCGATCACGTCCAGGCCCACGAACAGCAGGCCTTTTTCCCGCAGGGTCGGGCCGACCTGGGCAGCGATCCAGCGGTCCTTCTCGGTCAACGGCCGCGCCTCGCCACGTCCGCCGGCTGCCAGGTTGCCCCGGGTTTCACCGGCCGCCGGGATACGCGCCAGGCAATAATCCACCGGTTCGCCATCGATCATCAGGATGCGTTTGTCGCCATCGACGATGGCCGGCAGGTAGCCCTGGATCATGATCTGCTGCTTGCCGTGCAGCGTCAGGGTTTCCAGGATCACCGACAGGTTCGGGTGGCCGGCGGTGTGCCGGAAGATCGAGGAACCGCCCATGCCGTCCAGGGGCTTGAGGATCACGTCGCCGTGATGGTCGGCAAATTCGCGCAACACGTCCGGGCGACGGCTGACGATGGTCGGCGGCGTGCACTGCGGGAACAGCGTGGCGAACAGCTTTTCGTTGCAGTCGCGCAGGCTCTGGGGCTTGTTGACCACCAGCACGCCGGCGTTTTCCGCTTGTTCCAGCAGGTAGGTGGAGTACACGAACTCCATGTCGAACGGCGGATCCTTGCGCATCAGGATCACGTCCAGGTCGCTGAGCAGCGCATCGCGCTCGTCGCCCAGCTCGAACCACTTCTCAGGGTTGGCGAAGACGTTCAGCGGCTTCATTCGCGCCCGCGCCTGGCCTTCGGCCTGGTAGAGGTCGCGCTGCTCCATGTAGAACAGCTCCCAGCCGCGCTTCTGAGCGGCCAGCAGCATGGCCAGCGAGCTATCCTTTTTATAGGAAATGCTGGCGATAGGGTCCATGACAATGCCGACGCGTACGCTCATGGCTTGGTTCCTCGAAATGTGATGGGCACATAATGGCGTGAAAAAGTGGCGTCAGAGTGGCGCCCGGAAGATTGGCGGTCAAGGAAAAACCACCGCGCCGAGCGGCCGATAGATCGGCGATGGAGACTGTGCTAAAAAGGCTGCCATGTGACGTGCGGGCCTTGAACATCAAGGGTTTGCGCTGTCGTTCACTCTCAGGCGTTAAAAACCGGTCCGCAGCGGCAATGGCAGAGCACTCTACGCAACAGCAACCCAGCGCCTTGAAGGTCATGGTCATCGACGACTCGAAGACCATCCGCCGCACCGCCGAAACCTTGCTGCGCAACGTGGGCTGCGAGGTGATCACGGCGATCGACGGTTTCGATGCCCTGGCCAAGATTGCCGACCATCACCCGGGCATCATCTTCGTCGACATCATGATGCCGCGCCTCGATGGCTACCAGACCTGTGCCCTGATCAAGAACAACAGCGCGTTCAAGGCCACGCCGGTGATCATGCTGTCGTCCCGGGATGGGTTGTTCGACAAGGCCAAGGGGCGCATCGTCGGTTCCGATCAGTTTTTGACCAAGCCGTTCAGCAAGGAAGAACTGCTGGGGGCGATACAGGCCCATGTCCCGGGCTTTGCCGCTGTCCAGCCGCATCAGGCACATTAATTGACACTCGGCCAACGGGCCTGGGGTCAACAAGAAAATGGGGAACACCATGGCACGAGTTCTGATCGTCGATGATTCGCCGACTGAAATGTACAAACTGACCGGCATGCTGGAAAAGCACGGCCATCAGGTCCTGAAGGCCGAGAATGGCGCCGATGGCGTGGCGCTGGCCCGCCAGGAAAAACCCGATGCGGTGCTGATGGACATCGTCATGCCCGGCCTCAATGGTTTCCAGGCCACGCGCCAGTTGACCAAGGACCCGGACACCGGCCATATCCCGGTGATCATCATCACCACCAAGGATCAGGACACCGACAAGGTCTGGGGTACGCGCCAGGGGGCGAAGGACTACCTGACCAAGCCGGTGGACGAAGAAACCCTGATCGCGACCCTGAACAAAGTACTGGCGGGTTGACGGCGCGGCCATGAGCCAGTCCCTGACGGCCTTCGAACTGCTGCTGCAGATCGACCGGCGTTGCCGGCTGCTGGGGGCGGACCTGCCCTCCCAGCCGACCCACCGTGCCGGCTGGAGCGGCATCGGCTTTCGCCTGGGCGAGCACTGGTATGTAGCGCCGATGGGCGAAGTCAGTGAAGTGCTGCACGAGCCACGTTATACGCATTTGCCCGGGGTCAAGCCGTGGGTGCGTGGCGTGGCTAACCTGCGGGGGCGCTTGTTGCCGTTGATGGATCTGTGCGGGTTCTTCGGCCATGAGCTGTCCACCGTGCGCAAGCAGCGGCGGGTGCTGGTGGTGGACCACGACGAGGTGTTCGCCGGGTTGCTGGTGGACGAGGTCCTCGGGTTGCAGCACTTTGCCCAGGACAGCCTGGAGCCGATGCTGGTGGACGACCACGACGGCCCGGAAGCGGCCTTCGTCAAGGGCCGGTTCGGCGGCGAGCGCGAGTGGCAGGTGTTCAGCCCGTTTGCCCTGGCACGGTCACCGGGGTTCATGGATGTGGCGATTTGACGAGATGCAGCGCAGGCCCTTTGTGGGAGCGAGCTTGCTCGCGATTGCGGTAGGTCGGTCAGGGCAATGCTGACTGATCCAAGGCTATCGCGAGCAAGCTCGCTCCCACATGGGACCACGGTGAGTGAGTTGGACTGGGCAGCACAGGCGAGAACCGATGATCAAAGTAAAAACAGGCAAGCCACTGGAAGCGTCGCGCAGTCGTTCGCAGATCATCGTGCTGTTCGTCGCGCTGATCGTCTTCATGGTGCTGCTGTTCGCCAACTTCGCTTACCTCAACACCCAGTCCACCTACGACAAGCAGTACATCGGCCATGCCGGTGAGCTGCGGGTGCTGTCCCAGCGCATCGCCAAGAACGCCACCGAGGCCGCCGCCGGCAAGCCTGCGGCGTTCAAGCTGCTGAGCGATGCGCGCAATGACTTCGCCCAGCGCTGGGGCTACCTGAAACAGGGCGACCCTGTGACCGGCCTGCCCCCTGCGCCCGCCACCCTGCGCCCGCAGATGCGCGCCGTGCAGCTGGATTGGGAGCGCCTGCTCAAGAACACCGATGCCATCCTCTCCAGCGAACAGACCGTGTTGTCGCTGCACCAGGTGGCGGCCACCCTGGCCGAAACCGTGCCGCAGTTGCAGGTCGAGTACGAAAAAGTCGTCGAGATCCTGCTGCAACGTGGCGCGCCAGCCACCCAAGTGGCCATGGCCCAGCGCCAGTCCCTGCTGGCCGAGCGAATTCTCGGCGCGGTGAACACCGTGCTGGCGGGGGACGAAAACGCCAGCCAGGCCGCCGATACCTTCGGTCGCGATGCGGCGCGTTTTGGCCAGGTGCTCAATGGCATGTTGCAAGGTGACCCGGCCCTGAAAATCTCCCAGGTCCAGGACCGCGATGCCCGGGCGCGGCTGAGCGAAATCAGCGAGCTGTTCGAGTTCGTGTCCGGCTCGGTGGATGAAATCCTCGAGACCTCGCCGGAGTTGTTCAAGGTCCGCGAATCGGCCGGCAATATCTTCAACTTGTCGCAGACCTTGCTCGACGAGGCTTCGCACCTGGCCACGGCCTTCGAAAACCTGGCCGGCGGGCGTTCCGTCAATACCATCGGCGGCTATGTGCTGGGCCTGCTGGCGCTGATGTCGATCATCCTGATCGGGCTGGTGATGGTCCGCGAGACCAACCGCCAGTTGCACGAAACCGCGGAAAAGAACGAGCGCAACCAGAACGCGATCATGCGGCTGCTGGATGAAATCGAGGACCTGGCCGACGGCGACCTGACCGTCACGGCCTCGGTCACCGAGGATTTCACCGGCACCATCGCCGATTCCATCAACTACTCGGTGGACCAACTGCGGGATCTGGTGGCGACCATCAACCTCACCGCCGGCCAGGTCGCCGCGGCCGTGCAGGAAACCCAGGCCACGGCGATGCACCTGGCCCAGGCTTCCGAGCACCAGGCCCAGCAAATTTCCGAAGCTTCGACTTCAATTAATGAAATGGCCCAGTCCATCGACCAGGTGTCGGCCAATGCCGCCGAATCGTCGGCGGTGGCCGAGCGTTCGGTGGAGATTGCCAACAAGGGTAACGAGGTGGTGCACAACACCATTCATGGCATGGACAACATTCGCGAGCAGATCCAGGACACCGCCAAGCGCATCAAGCGCCTGGGTGAGTCATCCCAGGAAATCGGCGACATTGTCAGCCTGATCGACGACATCGCCGACCAGACCAACATCCTGGCCCTCAACGCCGCCATCCAGGCGTCCATGGCCGGCGATGCCGGGCGCGGGTTCGCGGTGGTGGCCGATGAAGTGCAACGCCTGGCCGAGCGTTCGTCGGCGGCGACCCGGCAGATCGAAACCCTGGTGCGGGCGATCCAGGCCGACACCAACGAAGCGGTGATCTCCATGGAGCAGACCACCACCGAAGTGGTGCGCGGTGCGCGACTGGCCCAGGATGCCGGCGTCGCCCTGGAAGAGATCGAAGGGGTGTCCAAGACCCTGGCGGCGCTGATCCAGAGCATCTCCAACGCGGCGCAGCAACAGACCACCTCGGCGGGGCAGATTTCCTTGACCATGAACGTGATCCAGCAGATCACCACGCAGACTTCGTCGGGCTCCACCGCCACCGCCGAAAGCATCGGCAACCTGGCGAAAATGGCCAGCCAGCTGCGCCGGTCGGTGTCGGGGTTTACCTTGCCGGCCGCACCTGTGGCGGATGAGGACAAGGGGTGACTGGCCGCACTTTCCTGGCCGCAGAGATCTTCTGTGGCGAGGGGATTTATCCCCGCTGGGGCGCGAAGCGGCCCCTGGCAATGCAGAACCCAATCGCTATGTACCAGGCTGGCTATTTTGGGACTGCTTCGCAGTCCAGCGGGGATAAATCCCCTCGCCACAGGTTGATTTGGAGTGGTTATGGGTGATCGGCACGACTACGTGGCCCTGGAATGGGTCAAGGGCGAGATTGCCGAAACGCTGAAGCAGGCCCATCTGGCCCTCAATCGCCTGGTGGACGATCCCCAGGCGTCGGACGCCCTCGGGCAATGCCTGGCCTGCATTCACCAGGTCCACGGCAGCCTGCAGATGGTCGAATTCTACGGTGCGGCGTTGCTGGCCGAGGAGATGGAGCAGCTGTGCGCCGCCCTGCGGGACAATCGCGTCACCCATCGCGATGAAGCCATCAGTCTGTTGAGCCAGGCCCTGGGGCAGTTGCCGATCTACCTGGACCGCATACAAGGCGCCCGCCGCGACCTGCCGCTGGTGGTACTGCCCCTGATCAACGACCTGCGCAGTGCCCGGGGCGAGAGCCTGTTGTCGGAAACCAGCCTGTTCAGTCCCGAATTGCCCGATATCGCGCCGCTCAGCGACGAGGCCTTGCAGCGCCTCGAACCCGCGGACCTGCCGAACACCTTGCGCAAATGGCGCCAGACCCTGCAAATGGCCTTGGTGGGCCTGCTGCGCGAGCAGGATGACGCGACCCACCTCGGTTACCTGGCCAAGGTTTTCCAGCGCCTGGAAACGTTGTGTGCCGGGGCGCCGCTCAATGCCTTATGGCAAGTGGCTTCAGCGCTGGTCGAAGGCATGCGTGACGGGCGCATCGCCAACAGCCCGGCGCTGCGCAGCCTGTTCAAGGAAGCCGACAAGGAACTCAAGCGCCTGCTGGACCAAGGCATGCCCGGCATCAATCAGCCGGCACCGCCCCACCTGCTCAAGAGCTTGTTGTTCTATATTGCCAAGGCCGAACATCCCAGCGGGCAGATGCAGATCATGAAAGAACGCTACTCACTGGACGACGCGCTGCCCGACAGCGCCATGGTCGACGAAGAACGCGCGCGCCTGGCCGGGCCCGACCGCGATGCCATGCGCTCGGTGCTCGCCGCGCTGTGCGAGGAGTTGGTACGGGTCAAGGAGCGCCTGGACCTGTTCGTGCGCAGCGATCGCCAGCACGCCTCGGAACTGGACTGCCTGCTGGCGCCGTTGCGGCAGATCGCCGACACCTTGGCGGTGCTGGGTTTCGGCCAGCCGCGCAAGGTCATCATCGATCAACTGGCGGTGGTGCTGAGCCTCGCCCAGGGCCAGCGCGAGCCGGATGACGCGACCCTCATGGACGTAGCCGGGGCCTTGCTCTATGTCGAGGCGACCCTGGCCGGCATGGTCGGCACCGTCGAGCCCGAGAGCCGCGAAGACACGCACCTGCCCACCACCGACCTGACCCAGATCCACCAGATTGTCATCAAGGAAGCCCACACCTGCCTGCAACAGGCCAAGGATATGATCGTCGACTACATCGACGCGGACTGGAACAGCGAGCAGCTGCAACCGTTGCCGGCGCTGCTGACCCAGGTGCGCGGTGCGCTGGCGATGATCCCCCTGAGCCGTGCCGCCAGCCTGGTGGAGGCCTGCAACGCGTTCATCCGTGACCATCTGTTGCTGGAGCGGGCCCAGCCGGGTTGGGAAGAGCTCGATCATTTGGCCGACGTGATCACCGGTCTCGAATACTACCTGGAGCGCTTGAGCGAGGACCCGGAAACCCCTGGCGAGCCCTTGCTCGATGGCGTCGAACGGAGCCTGGCCGCGCTCGGTTATTACCCTGACGAAGCGCGGGTGCCGGTGCTTGACGATGTGTTGAGTCCCAACGAAGCCCAGGTCATGCAGGACTTGCAGGAACTGGATGACCCGCAGACGGTGCAGTCCTTGGCACAGGTGCTGGCCAGCCCGGTCTCGGCGGTCAATCCGCCGGCCAGGAGCACCCCAGGCAGCCTGTTGCCTCCACCGCTGGGCGAGAGCCCGGTGGACGACGAGTTGCGTGAGGTCTTCCTCGAGGAAACCGCCGAGGTGCTCGACGTTCTGCGTGAATACTTGCCGCGCTGGAGTGCGCATCCCGACGACCACGGCGCCTTGAGCGAACTGCGCCGGGCCTTCCACACCCTCAAGGGCAGTGGTCGGATGGTGCGGGCGCTGGTGCTGGGTGAACTGGCCTGGGCCGTGGAAAACCTGCTCAACCGGGTACTGGAACGCAGCGTCGAGCCGCAGGCGTCGGTCCGTCAGTTGATCGAAGACACGGTGCCGTTGTTGCCGACCCTGGTGGCCGAATTCGCGGCCAATCGGCAGCGCCAGCGCGATGACGTCGACCGCCTGGCCGCCCGCGCCCATGCACTGGCCAAGGGCGGCGATGAAGACGATGAAGACGATGAGCAGGACGTGACCGCTCTCGATCCGCTGTTGTTGAAGATCTTCGACAACGAAGCCCAGGGCCACCTCGCCAGCCTCAATCGTTTTCTCGACCAGGCGGCCGACCACCTGCCGTTGCAGGCCAGCGATGAATTGCAGCGGGCCTTGCACACCCTCAAGGGCAGCGCTTCGATGGCCGGCGTGCTACCCATCGCCGAGCTGGCCGGTGCGATGGATGAACTGGCCCGGGAGTACCGGGCGCACCTGATTGCCCTCGACCTGGATGAGGTGGAGTTGCTGCTGGAGGCCGAAGGGCTGCTGCGCCGCGGCCTGCGCCAGTTGCACAGCGAGCCGCTGGCGCCGATCCCCGGCGCCGGGGATCTGATCCAGCGCGCCCAGGCCCTGCTGGCCGAGCGTCTGCACGCCGCCAACAGTGCGCCCGACAAAGCGATACGGACCAAGCGCGATCCACAGCTGATCAACAACTTCCTCGCCCAGGGCATGGACATCCTGCTGGACGCCGAAAGCCTCTTGCAGCGCTGGCAGCAGCACCCCGGCGAAGGCCAGGAACTGAGTGCGCTGCTGGATGAACTGACGACCCTCGGCGAAGGTGCGCACCTGGCCGACCTGCACCCGGTGGACGAACTCTGCGAAGCCTTGCTTGACCTCTACGGCGCGGTGGAAGAAAGCAGCCTGGCGGTCAGCGATGAATTTTTCCAGCAGGCGCAGCTCGCCCATGAAGCGCTGATCGACATGCTCGATGAGCTGGCGGCCGGGCAGCATGTGCGTCCGCAGCCAGAGCGGGTAGCGGCCCTGCGTCGCCTGCTTCAGGAGAGCCTCGACCCGTCGGCCACTGGCCTGATCCGTAGCGACGGCAGCCGCACGCTGAGTATCCGCGAGCTGGGCCACGCGACGGCGGAAATGGAACGCGACGCGCCCGCCGAGACCTCGGTGGACGATGACCTCGCGTCGATTTTCCTCGAAGAGGCCCAGGACATCCTCGAAAGTGCCGCCCAGGCCTTGCAGCGCTGGTTGGCCGATCCGGACAACGGTGCGCCGCTGTCCTCGCTGCAACGCGACTTGCACACCCTCAAGGGCGGCGCGCGGATGGCCGACATCCGGCCGGTGAGCGACCTGGCCCAGGAGTTGGAAAACCTTTACGAAGGGCTGGTGGATCGGCGCTACAGCTACAGTGAGGAACTGGCGCAACTGCTCGGCAGCAGCCACGAACGCCTGGACCTGTTGCTCGGGCAGTTGCAACAGGGCCAACCGTTGGGCGATCCCGTTGCGCTGATCGACTCTATCCGAAGGTTCCGCCAGGACAAGCCGAACGCCATCGAGACGAGCGCAGCGGCCCAGGCCGACGGCGCTGGCCATGATCCCGAGTTGCTGGAAATCTTCCTCGAAGAAGGCTTCGACATCCTCGACAGCTCAGGCGCGGCGCTGCTGCGCTGGCAGGAAGAACCGTCGAATCGCCAGGCCGTGGAAACCCTGCTGCGGGATTTGCACACCCTCAAGGGCGGTGCGCGGATGGTGGAAATCGTCCCTATCGGCGACCTGGCCCATGAGCTGGAAAACCTCTACGAAGGCCTGTCGGCGGGCCTGCTCCAGCCGACCCCGGCATTGTTTGCCTTGCTGCAAAGCAGTCATGACCGACTGGCGCAGATGCTCGATGCGGTGCGCGCCGGCCATCCGTGCCCGCTGGCCGATCGGCTGATCGCGCAGATCCAGGCGGTGAATCATCCCCAGGCAAGTGCGGTGTCCCAGGCTGTTCCGGCGCCGGAGCCGATCACGCCCCCCATCGCAAGTCCGCCCGCGACGCCCGCCAGACAAGACCCCGGTGCAGCGGGCGACGGGGCGGACATGGTCAAGGTCTCCGCCGAACTGCTCGACGACCTGGTGAACCTGGCGGGCGAAACGTCGATTTTCCGTGGGCGCATCGAACAGCAGGTCAACGACGCACACGTGGCCCTGAGCGAAATGGAAACCACCATCGAGCGCATGCGCGACCAGTTGCGGCGCCTGGATACCGAAACCCAGGGGCGGATTCTCAGTCGTCAACAAGTGGAGGCCGAGCGCCTGGGCTACGAAGAGTTCGACCCGCTGGAGATGGATCGGCATTCCCAGTTGCAGCAACTGTCCCGGGCGCTGTTCGAGTCTGCCTCGGACTTGCTCGAACTCAAGGAAACCCTGGATCGCAGCAATCACGATGCCGAACTCCTGCTGCAACAGCAGGGGCGGATCAACACCGAACTCCAGGAAGGCCTGATGCGCACGCGCATGGTGCCGTTCGAGCGCATGCTGCCGCGGCTCAAGCGCATCGTCCGGCAAGTGGCGCAGGAACTGGGCAAGGACGTGGAGTTCGTGGTGGGCAATGCCGACGGCGAAATGGACCGTAACGTCCTGGAACGGATGGCCGCGCCCCTGGAGCACATGCTGCGCAACGCCGTCGACCACGGCCTGGAACCGGCCGACGTGCGCCTCGCCGCCGGCAAGCCGGCGCGAGGGCGCATCAGCCTCGACCTGTCGCGGGAAGGCGGCGACATCATTTTCGACATCCGCGACGACGGTGCCGGCGTGCCGCTGGAGGCGGTGCGGAGCAAGGCGATCAAGCGGGGCCTGCTGGCGCCGGACAGCGATATCAGCGACCGCGACGTGCTGCAGTTCATCCTGCAGCCAGGGTTTTCCACGGCGGAAAAAATCACCCAGATCTCCGGGCGTGGCGTGGGCATGGACGTGGCCCACGAAGAGGTGCGGCAGTTGGGCGGCAGCATGACCATCGACTCCACGCCGGGGCAGGGCGTGCATTTCCGCATTCGCCTGCCGTTTACCGTGGCAGTGAACCGGGCGTTGATGGTGCATTGTCACGAAGACCAGTACGCGATCCCGCTGAACGCCATCGAAAGCATTGTCCGGGTGTTGCCGGCCGAACTGGACGGCTACTACCAACTCGACCCGCCGACCTACACCTACGCCGGGCAACGCTATGAACTGTGCTACCTGGGCGAGTTGCTGAAAACCGGCCCCCGGCCGAAGCTGCTGGGCCAGAGCCAGCCGTTGCCGGTGCTGCTGGTGCAGTGCAACGAGCGGCACGTGGCCGTGCAGGTGGACGCTATCGCCGGGACCCGGGAGATCGTGGTCAAGAGCCTTGGCCCGCAATTCTCGGCGGTGCAGGGTTTGTCCGGGGCGACGATCCTGGGGGATGGCCGGGTGGTGTTGATTCTCGACCTGCTGGCGCCGATCCGCGCCTTGCCCCACCAGGTCCCGCGCCGCCAGGTGCCGGCGGAAGGCGAGGGTGAGCCGCAACGGCCGCTGCTGGTGCTGGTGGTGGACGACTCGGTGACGGTGCGCAAGGTCACCAGCCGCCTGCTGGAGCGCCATGGCATGCACGTCCTGACCGCCAAGGACGGCGTGGACGCCATGGCGCTGCTGTCCGAGCACGCGCCTGACCTGATGCTGCTGGACATCGAGATGCCGCGCATGGACGGCTTCGAAGTGGCCACGCAAGTGCGCAACGACCCACGCCTGGCGCACCTGCCGATCATCATGATCACCTCCCGCACCGGTCAGAAGCACCGCGACCGCGCCATGGCCATCGGTGTCAACGACTACCTGGGCAAGCCGTACCAGGAATCGGTGCTGCTCGACAGCATCGCCTACTGGAGCAGAAGCCATGCATGACCTGCATCACTCACGCGCCAGCCACCTCACTGGCCTGCTGCTGCCATTGGCCGACCGCCACCTGATCCTGCCCAACGTGGCGGTGGCCGAACTGATCGACTACCAGAGCAGCGCCTTCGATATGGACACCCCGCCGTGGTTCCTGGGCTGGGTGGGCTGGCGCGAACGGCAAATCCCGCTGCTGAGCTTCGAATCGGCCTGCGGCCAGAAAACCGTGATCGGCGAGCGAGCACGCATCGTCATCCTCAATGCCCTGGGCGGCCGACCGGAGCTGCGCTTCATCGCATTGCTGGTGCAAGGGATCCCGCGGTCTTACAAGCTCGACAGTCAGTTGAGCTATGTCGACGTGCCGCTGTGCGGGCTGGAGCAGGCGGCGGTGCAAGTGGGGGAACATGTGGCGAAAGTGCCGGACTTGCTGGCGTTGGAGGAGTTGGTGGTGGCGGCCGGGTTGGTGCAGCAGCACAAATCCTGAAGCCTATGTAGCGCCCATGTGGGAGCGAGCTTGCTCGCGATAGCGCAGTGTCTGCCGGCTCAGTGTTGACTGATCCACCGTCATCGCGAGCAAGCTCGCTCCCACAGGGGCTGGCGCCGTTTTTTAACCGTTACTCCAACCGTAACGATCCGCCGCTGAGCTTGATTGATGCCCTCGCCACAACACTCCTAAGGTAACCCCCACGACAGCGAACCCGTGGAGTGGTCATGACAACAACAATATCCCCCGACTCGCGCTGGACGCGGCGGCGCAGCGAAAAGCAGCGGCGTCTCGGGCTGGTGAAGGGGCTTGCCGACGGTGTGGTGTTGCCCACCGACAAGATCGTCGCGGCGCTGGAGGCGTTGATCCTGCCCGGCGACCGCGTGGTGCTGGAAGGCAATAACCAGAAGCAGGCGGATTTTCTCTCGCGCTCCCTGGTGAAAGCCGATCCGTCGAAGCTCCACGATTTGCACATGATCATGCCCAGTGTCGGTCGTTCCGAACATCTGGACCTGTTCGAACGCGGTATCGCTCGCAAGTTGGACTTTTCCTTCGCCGGCACCCAGAGCCTGCGCATCAGCCAGTTGCTCGAAGACGGCCTGCTGGAAGTCGGGGCGATCCACACCTACATCGAACTCTACGCCCGGCTGGTGGTGGACCTGATCCCCAACGTGGTGCTCTCGGCCGGCTTCATGGCCGACCGCGCCGGCAACATCTACACCGGCCCCAGCACCGAGGACACGCCGGCGCTGATCGAGCCGGCGGCTTTCAGCGACGGCATCGTCATTGTCCAGGTCAACCAGTTGGTGGATGACGTCAGCGACCTGCCACGGGTGGACATCCCGGCGTCCTGGGTCGATTTCGTGGTGGTGGCCGACAAGCCGTTCTACATCGAGCCGCTGTTCACCCGCGACCCGCGCCACATCAAGCCTGTGCACGTGTTGATGGCGATGATGGCGATCCGTGGGATCTACGAGAAGCACAACGTCCAGTCCCTCAACCACGGCATCGGTTTCAACACCGCCGCCATCGAATTGATCCTGCCGACCTACGGCGAATCCCTCGGCCTGAAGGGCAAGATCTGCCGTAACTGGACCCTCAATCCGCACCCGACCCTGATTCCGGCCATCGAAAGCGGCTGGGTCGAAAGCGTGCATTGCTTTGGCACCGAGTTGGGCATGGAAAACTACATCGCCGCTCGCCCCGACGTGTTCTTCACCGGTCACGACGGCTCGCTACGCTCCAACCGCATGGTCTGCCAACTGGCCGGGCAGTACGCGGTGGACCTGTTCATCGGCGCCACCCTGCAAGTGGACGGCGACGGCCACTCTTCCACCGTGACCCGCGGCCGCTTGGCCGGCTTCGGCGGTGCGCCGAACATGGGCCACGACCCACGCGGTCGCCGTCATGGCACGCCGGCCTGGCTCGACATGCGCCATGGCGATGGCGAGGCGCCGTTGCTCGAACGCGGCAAGAAGCTGGTGGTGCAGATGGTCGAGACGTTCCAGGAGGGCGGCAAACCGACCTTCGTCGAGACCCTCGATGCGGTGGACGTGGCGAAGAAAGCCGGCATGCCCCTGGCGCCGATCATGATCTACGGCGACGACGTCACCCACCTGCTGACCGAAGAGGGCATCGCCTACCTGTACAAGGCTCGTTCCCTGGAAGAACGCCAGGCGATGATCGCCGCCGTGGCCGGGGTCACCGCCATCGGTTTGCGCCATGATCCGAAAGACACCGCGCGTATGCGCCGCGAAGGGCTGATCGCCTTGCCCGAAGACCTCGGCATCCGTCGCACCGACGCTACCCGCGAGTTGCTCGCGGCCAAGAGCGTGGCCGATCTGGTGGAATGGTCCGGTGGCCTCTACAACCCGCCCGCCAAGTTCAGGAGCTGGTAAATGCACGCCTTCAACCTGCAACCGAAAAAACTGTCCTTGGCCGAACGTCTGGCGGACATGGCGGTGGATGCGCTGATCGACGAAGCCGACCTGTCGCCTAAACCGGCCTTGGTGGACCGTCGCGGCAATGGCGCCCACACCGACCTGCACCTGGGCCTGATGCATGCGTCGGCGCTGTCGCTGTGGCCGGCGTTCAAGGAAATGGCCGAGGCCGCCCTTGAATGCGGCGAAATCGACCTGCCGTTGCGCGAAGCCCTTGGGCGGATCGGCCGTGAAGGGGAAGCGGCGATGCTCGCCACCACAGGCGGGGTAAACACCCATCGTGGCGCGATCTGGGCCTTGGGCCTGTTGGTCGCTGCAGCGGCGCTGGCACCTGAATCCAGTGTCGCCAGCGCCGTTACTTTGCGCGCTGCCCGCCTGGCCTTGCTCAACGACCGTCATGCGCCCCAACCCTTGAGCCACGGTGCCCAGGTCGCCCAGCGCTACGGCGTGCGCGGTGCCCGGGAAGAAGCGCAACTGGCGTTTCCGGCGGTGACTGGCCTGGGCCTGCCGCAACTCAAGCGCAGCCGCGCGGCGGGGGCGGGTGAGCAGAATGCCCGGCTCGATGCCTTGCTGGCGATCATGACTCGCCTGGCCGACACCTGCGTGCTCTACCGCGCCGGCGAAGCGGGTCTACAGGCCATGCAACAAGGCGCCAGAGCGGTGCTCGATGCCGGTGGCAGTGCGAGCCTGGGCGGTCGTCGCCAATTGCACGCGCTGGACCAACAACTGATTGCCTTGAACGCCTCGCCCGGCGGCGCTGCCGACCTGCTCGCCGCCTGCCTGTTCCTCGATCGTATCGAGCGCGGCGATGGCCTCTTCCCTGGAGTGTGCTGATGGAAACCCTATCCTTTGAATTCCCCGCCGGGCAGCCGCCACGGGGCCGGGCGCTGGTGGGCTGCGTCGGCTCGGGCGACCTGGAAGTGCTGATCGAGCCTGGCCTGGCGGGCAAGCTGACCATCCAGGTGCAGACCTCGGTCAATGGCAGCGAGCAACGCTGGCAACATCTGTTCGCTCGCATGTTCGACGGCCAGACGCCACCGGCCCTGTCCATCGACATCCATGATTTCGGCGCTACCCCCGGCGTGGTGCGCTTGCGACTGGAGCAAGGTTTCGAGGAGATCGGCCATGACTGACAGCGCGGCGTTGCTCAACAAGCACAGCTTCGTCGAACTCGGCGCCCGGCAGCGGGCCAAGGCCTTGCTCGATGACGGCACCTTCCGTGAATTGCTCGACCCGTTCCAGCGGGTCATGTCGCCGTGGTTGTTGCGTCAGGGTGTGGTGCCGCAAAGCGACGACGGCGTGGTGATCGCCAAAGGCTCGCTCGATGGCCTGCCCGTGATGATCGCCGCCATCGAAGGCGCGTTCCAGGGCGGCAGTCTCGGTGAAGTCGGCGGGGCGAAGATTGCCGGTGCGCTGGAGCTGGCCGCCGAGGACAACCGCAAAGGCATTCCGACCCGCGCCGTGCTGCTGCTGGAAACCGGTGGCGTGCGGTTGCAGGAGGCCAACCTGGGGCTGGCGGCGATTGCCGAGATTCATTCGGCGATTGTCGATTTGCGTCAGTACCAGCCGGTGGTTGGCGTGGTGGCTGGCAGCGTCGGTTGCTTTGGCGGCATGTCCATCGCCGCCGGGCTGTGCAGTTATCTGCTGGTGACCCGGGAAGCGCGGCTGGGCCTGAACGGTCCGCAAGTGATCGAACAGGAAGCCGGCCTCGACGAATACGACTCCCGTGACCGGCCGTTCATCTGGAGCCTGACGGGGGGCGAGCAGCGTTTCGCCACGGGTCTGGTGGATCGTTATGCGGCCGACGATGTGACGCAGATCCGCCAACAGGTCAGCCAATTGCTGCACCTGGGCGTGCCCGTGCAACACCGTAGCGGCCAGGCCGAACTGTTCCTGCGGCGCTTGGCACGCTTGGACACTGACGTGCAAATCGAACCGGCAGCGGTTCGTCAGTTGTATCAGGGAGAACGCCCATGAGTGCGTATTCATTGAGAGGCTTGCGCTGGTTCGAAGCCTTGAGTGGCGATGCCAGCGCGGTACAAGGTTTGCCTGCTTCGTTGAAAGTCGCCGATGTTCGCCTGGGCGAGCAAACCGTGCGCCTGCTGGCGGTGGTGGCCGATCCCGGCAACCGTTTCCCACGGGCGCGCAACGGCGAAGTCGGCTTGCTGGAAGGTTGGGGCCTGGCCAAGGCGGTGGATGACGCCATCGCCGCCGACCGCGATGCCACCCACAAGCGTGCGTTGATCGCGATTGTCGATGTACCGAGCCAGGCCTATGGCCGGCGCGAAGAAGCCCTGGGCATTCATCAGGCCTTGGCCGGTGCGGCGGACAGCTATGCCCGTGCGCGGCTGGCCGGGCATCCGGTGATCGGCTTGCTGGTGGGCAAGGCGATGTCGGGGGCGTTCCTGGCCCACGGCTACCAGGCCAACCGGCTGATCGCCCTGCGTGACCCGGGGGTGATGGTCCACGCCATGGGCAAGGCCTCGGCGGCGCGGGTGACCTTGCGCAGTGTCGAAGAGCTTGAAGCCTTGGCCGCCAGCGTGCCACCGATGGCCTACGACATCGACAGCTTTGCCAGCCTGGGCCTGCTGTGGGAAACCTTGTCGGTGGAGCAGATCGAACAACCGACGGCGGCTGATCTGGCGCGGGTGAACGATTGCCTGCAACAGGCGATCAAGGATGTTGCCGGTGCACCTCGAGACCTGAGCAGCCGTCTGGGCGCGCCCCATCGGGTAGCCTCCAGCACGGTTCGCCAGTTGTTGAGGGCGCAGTGGTGAACAACCTCATGGCCCACGACCTGCTCTGGGGGCTGACCCCGGAGCGGTTGCCTGCGGATGCGCCGGCCTGGGCCGTTGAAGCCTTGAGTCTCGGGCAACCGGTGGTGGTGCGAAGGGCGATGAGCGCTGCGGGATACGTTGCGGTGGGCGTGCGCGGGCAATCGCGGGAACAACGTTACGCCACGTCGATTCTGGTGGCGGCGATCAAACGCCGGGTGCGCCCCGAAGACCTATGTCACGTCGAATCCCGTCGCGACCTGCCGGCCTTGCACGCGCTGTCCCGGCTGCGTCCGTTGCTCGACGCCAGCGGTTGGACCTGGGGCATCAGTGGCAGCGCCGGGTTCGAACTGGCCAGCGGTATCGAGGTGCTGCACGAGCGCAGCGACCTGGACCTGATCCTGCGCACGCCGCAACCGCTGGATCGCCTTCAGGCCAGGGAGTTGCTGGCGCAGCTGGACGGCTCGGCATGCGCCGTGGACATGCAATTGCAAACCCCCTGCGGCGGCGTCGCCTTGCGCGAGTGGGCGGGAGCGTCGCCTCGGGTCTTGCTCAAGGATGACGTTCAGGCCCGGCTGGTGAGCGATCCTTGGCAGCCTTGCGTGGAGCAGGTCGCGTGAGCAGCCTCTTCGTCTTTCCCGGCCAGGGGGCGCAGCGCGTGGGCATGCTCCATGGGCTGGCGCCGCTGTTCCTGGACGAGGCGGGGGATGTGCTCGGTGAAGACGTCTTGCGACTGGACAGCGCCGAGGCATTGCAATCGACCCGTGCCGTGCAGCTGTGCCTGCTGATCGCCGGCGTGGCGGCGGCCCGACGATTGCTGGAACAAGCTCCGGCGCCGGATTATGTGGCGGGGTTGTCCATCGGTGCGTATCCGGCGGCAGTCGTTGCCGGGGCGCTGGGCTTCGAGGATGCGCTGCGGCTGGTCAGCCTGCGCGGTGAACTGATGCAGCAGGCGTATCCGCACGGCTACGGCATGACCGCGATCATCGGCCTGGACCTGGCGGCAGTGGAAGCCTTGCTGGAGCAGGTGCACGGTGAAGCAACGCCGGTCTACCTGGCCAATATCAACGCCGACAACCAAGTGGTCATTGCCGGCAGCGACGAAGCCATGGGCCTGGTCGCCGAAAAGGCTCGGCGCCAAGGGGCTGGCAAAGCCTGTCGGCTGGCGGTGAGCGTGCCGTCCCATTGCCCGTTGCTGGACGCTCCGGCGCGGACATTGGCCCAGGCGTTTGCCGGAGTGCCGTTGAAAGTGCCCTCACTGGGCTATCTCAGCGGCAGCCGCGCCCGGCCGGTGATCAGCATTGAGGCCCTGCGTGACGACCTGGCCTTCAACATGTGCCGCGTCGTCGATTGGCGCAGCACCGTGCAAAGCGCCTACGAGCGCGGCGTGCGGCTACAGATCGAACTGCCACCCGGCGCGGTACTCACCGGGCTGGCGCGCCGGGTGTTCGAGCAGGGCACCGTCATTGCCTTCGACGGTGCCCGGCTCGATACCTTGCAGGCGCTGCTGCGTGAGGAGGGAAGCCGCCAACCCTAGACACCGACTCAAGCTGACGAAGCACAAAAACAACAACTTCGACGATGCACTTTGAGGACTACGACAATGATTATTTACGGTGTGGCGCTGTTGGCGATCTGTACGCTGACAGGGGTGATCCTGGGCGACATGCTCGGCGTGTTGCTGGGCGTCAAATCCAATGTGGGAGGAGTCGGCATTGCGATGATCCTGCTGATCTGCGCGCGGTTGTGGATGCAAAAACGCGGCGGCATGACCAAGGACTGTGAGATGGGCGTCGCCTTCTGGGGCGCCATGTACATTCCGGTGGTGGTGGCGATGGCCGCGCAGCAGAACGTGGTTACGGCCTTGCACGGTGGCCCGGTGGCGGTGTTGGCGGCCATCGGTTCGGTGGTGCTCTGTGGTTGCACCATTGCGCTGATCAGCCGGACCCACAAAGGCGAGCCATTGCCCGATGAGCCGGCGGAACTGACCCCGCTGGGTACACCAGCAGGAGGCCGCTGATATGTGGGATCTCATCGAGAAAGGCCTGGAGCATAACGGTCTGATCACGGCGTTCGCGTTCGTGGGCGTGATCATGTGGGTGTCGGTGGTGCTGTCCAAGCGCCTGACGTATGGCCGGGTCCACGGTTCGGCGATCGCCATCGTCATCGGCCTGGTGCTGGCTTGGGTCGGGGGAACCATGACCGGCGGGCAAAAAGGCCTGGCGGACCTGTCGCTGTTTTCGGGTATCGGCTTGATGGGCGGTGCCATGTTGCGTGACTTCGCCATCGTTGCCACGGCATTCGAAGTGCAGGCTACCGAAGCGAAAAAGGCCGGGATGATCGGGGCCGTCGCGTTGCTGCTGGGCACGATCCTGCCGTTCATCGTCGGCGCGAGCATTGCCTGGCTGTTCGGTTATCGCGACGCGGTAAGCATGACCACCATCGGCGCGGGTGCGGTGACCTATATCGTCGGGCCCGTGACCGGGGCCGCGATTGGCGCCACGTCCGATGTGATGGCGTTGTCGATCGCCACCGGCTTGATCAAGGCGATCATCGTGATGGTCGGCACCCCCATGGCGGCCCGCTGGATGGGCCTGGATAACCCGCGCTCGGCCATGGTATTCGGTGGCTTGGCCGGGACGGTGAGTGGCGTGACGGCCGGCCTGGCCGCGACGGACCGGCGGCTGGTGCCGTATGGCGCGTTGACGGCGACCTTCCATACCGGGCTGGGGTGCTTGCTCGGGCCTTCGTTGTTGTACTTCATTGTTCGCGGGATTGTCGGTTAAGTCTCCAGATCGGCTCTGAGCGGGCCGACGCTATCGCGAGCAAGCTCGCTCCCACAGTGGATCGGGGTGAACCTGGATTCTGGGTATGCCACGAACCTTGTGGGAGCGAGCTTGCTCGCGATGGGGCGGCGCGATTTCAGGCCTGGCGATTGGCATACATCCGGCACTCGGCCAACAGCGCCAGCAGGTTCGGATCCCGCTCCTTGGCCTTGAGGAACACCACGCCGATGTGCTGCTGCAACCGGTACTTTTCCTGCAACGGGATCAGTTTCACCCGGTTTTCATACACCGCCGCGATCCGGCCCGGCAGCAAGGCATAGCCCACCCCGGAGCTGACCATGCTCAGCAGGGTGAAGATGTCGTTGACCTGCATCGCCACCTTCGGCTCGAACCCCGCCTGCTTGAACACCCGGACGCCGTCCTGGTGGGTGGCGAAGCCTTGGGTGAGGGTGATGAAGGTTTCGTCGCGCACTTCGGCCAGGTCGACTTCGTTGCGCTGGGCAAAGGGCGAGTCGGCTGGCGTGGCGAGGAAGATGTCGTCGGAAAACAGCTCGATATGTTCGCAGTCCGGGTCGTTCACGCTGTCGTCCAGGGAGATCAGGATCGCGTCTACCTCCATGTTCTTGAGCTTGTACAGCAGGTCGATGTTCGAGCCCAGGATCAGGTCGATATTGAGTTCGCTGCGGCGGATCTTCAGGCCCATGATCAACTGCGGCACGGTCTTGACCGTCAACGAATACAGCGAGCCGAGCTTGAAGCGTTCGGCGGAGAACCCGGCGGCCTCACGGGTCAGGCGCACGCTGTCGACCACGTCCTGGATCAGCTTCTGCGCCCGCTCTTCCAGCACGTAAGCGCTTTCCAGCGGTGTGAGGTTGCGACCTTCGTGCTTGAACAATGGGCAGCGCAGGGCGCTTTCCAGCGAGTGAATGGCCCGGTGCACACTGACATTGCTGGTCTGCAACTCGGCGGCTGCCCGCGCCAGGTTGCCGGTGCGCATGAAGGCCAGGAACACCTCCAGTTTCTTCAGGGTCAATTCTTCGTCGATCAGCATGGGGCGGACTCTTATTCGTATGGTTTGATTGTGCCCCAATCGACTCTTTCTGGAGGAGTTAATCAGGGGGTAGCAGCAAACCATTGCACTTTGCAGCGCCAAGCCTGAGCCTGGGCACCTGTTTCTAAATGTGAGGTGGTATTGGATGTATCACGGGGAACGACTCAACGCCTGGACGCACCTGGTGGGGGCGGTGGCGGCGTTTATCGGCGCAGTGTGGTTGCTGGTGATCGCCGGGATGGCGGGCGATCCGTGGAAGATCGTCAGCGTAGCGATCTACGGGTTCACCTTGTTGGTGCTGTACAGCGCTTCGACGGTTTATCACAGCGTGCGCGGGCGCAAAAAAGAAATCATGCAGAAGGTCGATCACTTTTCGATCTACCTGTTGATCGCCGGCAGCTATACCCCGTTCTGCCTGGTGACCCTGCGCGGGCCGTGGGGCTGGACGTTGTTCGGGATCGTCTGGGGGCTGGCCGTGATTGGTATCTTGCAGGAAATCAAGCCGCGTTCCGAAGCGCGGATCCTGTCGATCGTGATCTACGCCGTGATGGGCTGGATCGTGCTGGTGGCGGTCAAGCCCCTGCTGGCGGCCCTGGGCAGCACCGGGTTCGCCTGGTTGGCCTCGGGCGGCGTGTTGTACACCGTCGGTATCATCTTTTTCGCCCTCGACCATCGATTGCGCCACGCCCACGGCATCTGGCACCTGTTCGTGATCGCCGGCAGCCTGCTGCATTTCGTGGCGATTCTGCTTTATGTGCTCTGACCCCTGAACAACCTGGACTCAATGTGGGCGCGAGCTTGCTCGCGATAGCGTCGGATCAATCAGCATCGATGTTGACTGGCCCACCGCCATCGCGAGCAAGCCCGCTCCCACAGGGGGCATCTTCAGAAATCCCCCCACAACTGCTGCGCCACGGCCAGGGCCACCACCGGCGCGGTTTCGGTGCGCAGCACGCGGGGGCCGAGGCGGGCGGCCTGGTAGCCGGCGGTCTTGGCCTGCTCGACCTCGGCATCCGACAGGCCGCCCTCGGGGCCGATCAGGAAGGCCAGGGTCGACGGTTTTTCATGACTGACCAGCGGCTCGGCCACCGGGTGCAGCACCAGCTTCAGTTCGGCCTCGGCCTGCTTCAACCAGTCAGTCAGCAGCAGCGGCGGATGGATCACCGGCACGGTCGAGCGCCCGCACTGCTCGCAAGCACTGATCGCCACCTGGCGCCAGTGCAGCAGGCGTTTGTCGGCGCGTTCGTCCTTGAGGCGCACTTCGCAGCGCTCGCTGAAAATCGGCGTGATTTCGCTGACCCCCAGCTCCGTGGCTTTCTGGATCGCCCAATCCATGCGCTCGCCTCGGGACAGGCCCTGGCCGAGGTGGATACGCAACGGCGATTCAAGTTGTCCGGCGAACTGCTCGTCCAACTGCACCCGCACGCGCTTTTTGCCGACTTCGGCCAACGTGCCGCGAAACTCCTGGCCGGAGCCATCGAACACCTGCACCGCATCGCCCTCGGCCATGCGTAGCACCCGGCCGATGTAGTGGGCCTGGGCTTCGGGCAGTTCGTGGTCGCCGAGGCTCAGGGGGGCGTCGATGAAGAAGCGGGACAGTCTCATGTCGAATCTCTGAAAAAGTTAACGGTGCTATGGATGCTCCCGGCACCTGTGGCGAAGGGATTTATCCCCGCTGGGCTGCGAAGCAGCCCCAAATACATCCAACGCGATTTGCCTGAAGCACCGGGGTATCCGGTTTTAGGGCTGCTGCGCAGCCCAGCGGGGATAAATCCCCTCGCCACAATAGTGTTCCAACAAGAAGACCGAGGTTCAGCCCGGATCGCGATAGCCCGGGTGAAAGTCCTTCGGCACCGCCACGCTGACCTTGTCCCGGGTGGCGATGTCGATGCCTTCGCTGGCCACTTCGGCGAGGAAGTCGATCTGCTCGGGGGTGATGACATACGGCGGCAGGAAATACACCACGCTACCCAACGGCCGCAACAATGCACCGCGCTCCAGGGCATGCTGGAACACCGCCAGGCCACGCCGTTCCTGCCACGGATACGCGGTTTTGCTGGCCTTGTCCTTGACCATCTCGATGGCCAGCACCATGCCGGTCTGGCGTACTTCAGCGACGTTCGGGTGATCGGCCAGGTGCGCGGTGGCGCTCGCCATGCGTTGGGCCAGGGCCTGGTTGTTTTCGATGACGTTGTCTTCTTCGAAGATATCCAGCGTCGCCAGGGCCGCCGCGCAGGCCAGCGGGTTGCCGGTGTAGCTGTGGGAGTGCAGGAAGGCGCGCAGGGTCGGGTAGTCGTCGTAGAACGCGCTGTAGACCTCGTCGGTGGTCACGCACGCCGCCAGCGGCAGGTAACCGCCGGTCAGGGCCTTGGACAGGCAGAGAAAATCCGGCGTGATACCGGCCTGCTCGCAAGCGAACATCGTCCCGGTGCGGCCAAAGCCGACGGCGATTTCGTCGTGGATCAGGTGCACGCCATAGCGGTCGCACGCCTCGCGCAATAACTTCAGGTACACCGGGTGGTACATGCGCATGCCGCCGGCACCCTGGATCAGCGGCTCGACGATCACCGCCGCCACCGTGTCGTGGTGCTCGGCCAGGGTCTGCTCCATGGCGGCGAACAGGTTGCGCGAATGTTCTTCCCAGCCCATGCCTTCGGGGCGGTGGTAGCAGTCGGGGCTCGGCACCTTGATCGTGTCCAGCAACAACGCTTTGTAGGTTTCAGTGAACAGCGGCACATCGCCCACTGACATCGCCGCGATGGTTTCGCCGTGGTAGCTGTTGCTCAGGGTGACGAAGCGCTTCTTGTCCGGCTGGCCGCGATTGATCCAGTAGTGGAAGCTCATCTTCATCGCCACTTCGATGCAGGACGAGCCGTTATCGGCATAGAAGCACCGGGTCAGGCCCTCGGGCGTCATCTTCACCAGGCGCTCGGACAGTTCGATCACGGGCTGATGGCTGAAGCCGGCCAGGATCACATGCTCCAGCTGATCGACCTGGTCCTTGATGCGCTGGTTGATGCGCGGGTTGGCATGGCCGAACACATTGACCCACCAGGAACTGACGGCATCGAGGTAGCGCTTGCCTTCGAAATCTTCCAGCCACACGCCTTCACCGCGCTTGATGGGGATCAGCGGCAGCTGTTCGTGGTCTTTCATCTGGGTGCAGGGATGCCACAGCACCGCGAGGTCGCGTTGCATCCACTGGTTATTCAGGCCCATTTACAGTCTCCTCGAGGCGGCTCGCGGCGGGCGCGGGCAAAACAATCGCGCAAGCCTATGCAATGGCGGCCCTGGGGACAACCCATTGTGTCGTTGACGCTACTTTGAGCGAGGCGATAGACGCCGCTGGCGGCGCTTTGATGGCTGTCGTATTCTTCGCGGCTCTTCTGAGCTGTCTGGCTCGAAAAACTGAAACTACCTACGTTTACTCCGGAGTTCGTTGAATGTCTGCTGGTTGGCTGCGCGCCTGTGCGCTGGTGATGATAGGGCTGTTCAGCGTTTCGGCGCTGGCCAAGGACAAGCAACCGACGGCCATCGTCATCGGCGGCGGCCTGGCGGGACTCACCGCGGCCTATGAGCTGCAGAACAAAGGCTGGGCCGTGACGCTGCTGGAAGCCAAGCCGGACCTGGGCGGTCGCTCGGGCATGGCCACCAGCGAGTGGATCGGCAATGAGAAGACGCAGCCGGTGCTGAACAAGTACGTCTCGACCTTCAAGCTGAGCACCACGCCGGCCCCGGAGTTCGTGCGTACCCCCAGCTACCTGATCGACGGCACCTACTTCACCGCCGCCGACCTGGCGACCAAGCAGCCGGCCACCGCCGAAGCCCTCAAGCGCTACGAAACCACCCTGGACGACCTGGCGCGCTCCGTCGAAGACCCGCAGAACCCCGCAGCCAACAATACCCTGCATGCCCTGGACCAGATCACCGTGTCCAACTGGCTCGACCGTCTGCAACTGCCGGCCACGGCGCGGCAGTTGGTGAACCAGGAGATTCGCACCCGTTATGACGAACCTTCGCGCTTGTCACTGCTGTATTTCGCACAGCAGAGCCGAGTCTATCGCGGCGTGTCCGACCGCGACCTGCGTGCCTCGCGCCTGCTCGGCGGCAGTCCGGTACTGGCCCAGGCGTTCGTCAAGCAACTGAAAACCATCAAGACCAACTCGCCGGTGTCGGCCATCTCCCAAGACAAGGACGGCGTGACTGTCAAGGTCGGCAGCGTGGGTTACCAGGCTGACTACGTGGTGCTGGCGGTGCCGTTGCGGGCGCTGAACAAGATCCAGTTGACCCCGGCCCTGGACGCCCAGCATCAAGGCGCGATCAAGGGCACCAACTACGGTTGGCGCGACCAGATCATGCTCAAGTTCAAGACCCCCGTCTGGGACAGCAAGGCACGCATGTCGGGCGAAATCTACAGCAACGCCGGCCTGGGCATGATGTGGATCGAGCCGGCCATGAAGGGCGGCGCCAACGTGGTCATCAACCTGTCCGGCGACAACGCCCGGGTGATGCAGGCCTTCGGCGACAAGCAGATGGTCGATCAGGTGCTGATCCGCCTGCACGCGTTTTATCCACAGGCCCGTGGCGCGTTCACCGGTTATGAAATCCGCCGCTACAGCACCGACCCGTCCACGGGCGGCGCGTACCTGGCCTTTGGCCCGGGCCAGATCAGCAAGTACTGGCGCCTGTGGGAAAAACCGTTGCAGCGTGTAGCCTTTGCCGGCGAACACACCGACACCCTGTATCCGGGCACCCTGGAAGGCGCATTGCGCAGCGGCCAGCGGGCCGCCAGCCAGGTTGAAGACCTGGCGGCCGGCAAGTCGTTCGAACCGGCCAAGGTGGCACCGGCTGCCACTGCGGCAGCTGCCGGTGCGGTGGCGGCGAAGAAGGGCAACTTCTTCAGCAACCTGTTTGGTGGCTCAGATGACGACAAGAAGCCGGAGCCGGTCAAGGCGCCAGAGCCGGTAACGCCTGCTCCAGCCCCAACCCCTGCGCCGGTACCCGCTCCAGCGCCGGTTGCGCCAACAGTACCCGCGGCTCCGGCGAAGGTTGAGCCCGCCAAGAAAACCACAACCAAACCGGCTGCGAAAAAACCTGCCGCCAAGACCCCGGCTAAAAAAGCGCCGGTGAAGAAAGCCGCGCCGGCGAAGAAACCGGCTGCGACAACACCGGCAGCGACTGAGACCAAGGCTCAGTAAGGCTCGGTGACGAAAAAGCGCGGCGTGTCAGCCGCGCTTTTTTTTACCTGTGAGTCGCCATCGCGAGCAAGCTCGCTCCCACATGGGGCGGCGGTGGCAGGCCGAACGCAGTCCTTGTGGGAGCGAGCTTGCTCGCGATGAGGACTCCAGATGCAACTGATATCACACACCGTATTGGCTTTAATCTTTCCTTAACCCACTCCTTCCAGACTGATGATCGTATTTCTCGATATTTCAAAGCGAAAATTTCCGCTTTAAATCGATAGATAACTCGCTAGTCTTGATCTCAGTTTTTACAGGATATGAGCAATGCAGCTTCGCAACTCTTCTTCTCGCTATGGCTGGGTCAGTATCGCTGTGCACTGGGGCGTTGCGCTGGTGGTGTACGGGCTGTTCGCCCTGGGCCTGTGGATGGTCGGCCTGGATTACTACAGCACCTGGCGCAAAGACGCGCCGGACCTGCACAAGAGCATTGGCCTGGTGCTGCTGGCGGTCATGTTGCTGCGGGTGGTCTGGCGGTTTGTCAGCCCGCCGCCGCCGACCCTGCCGACCTATGGCCGCCTGACCCGCGTCGGCGCCAAGCTTGGCCATAGCGCCCTGTATCTCGGGTTGTTCGCCGTGATGATCGCCGGTTACCTGATTTCCACCGCAGACGGTGTCGGGATCCCGGTGTTTGGCTTGTTTGAAGTGCCCGCGCTGGTGTCCGGACTGCCCGATCAGGCAGACGTCGCCGGTGAGATCCACTTCTACCTGGCATGGGCGCTGGTCATTTTTTCCGGCCTTCATGCGTTGGCAGCATTGAAACACCACTTTATCGACCGTGACGCGACCCTCAAGCGAATGCTGGGGCGCCAAGCCTGATGTTCAACCTCGACTCCAAAGGAATAGAAAGCATGTTGAAAAAGACGCTCGCCGCCCTGGCAATCGGTTCTGCCCTGCTGTCTGCCGGCCAGGCCATGGCTGCCGACTACGTCGTCGACAAGGAAGGCCAGCACGCCTTCGTCGACTTCAAGATCAGCCACCTGGGCTATAGCTACATCACGGGTACCTTCAAGGACATCGACGGCAAGTTCAGCTTCGACGCCGCCAAGCCTGAAGCCAGCAAGATCGAGTTCAACGTGAATACCGCCAGTGTGTTCACCAACCACGCCGAGCGCGACAAGCACATCGCCAGCGCTGACTTCCTGAACGCCAGCAAATTCGGCAAGGCCACCTTCGTTTCCACCAGCGTCAAGCCGACTGGCAAGAACGCCGATGGCAAGGAAACCGCCGATGTGACCGGTGACCTGACCCTGCTGGGCGTGACCAAGCCGGTCGTGGTCAAGGCCACCTTCCTGGGTGAAGGCAAGGACCCGTGGGGCGGCTACCGTGCTGGCTTCGAAGGCACCACCAGCATCAAGCGTTCGGACTTCGGCAAGCAGAAAGACCTGGGTCCAACCTCCGACGCGGTCGAACTGTACGTCTCGTTTGAAGGTGTCAAAGCGAAGTAACCTTCGCGCCTGACAAAAAAACGCCCCTGGTCTTGGGACCAGGGGCGTTTTTTATTGCGCGGATTCGGGCAGCACAGAGAACCCTGTGGGAGCGAGCTTGCTCGCGATGACGGCAGTTCTGTCGCATTGATCTTGGCTGATACACCGCTATCGCGAGCAAGCTCGCTCCCACATCTGGAATGTGTCGGGCCAAAAAAAGCCCCGGGTCGCGAGACCCGGGGCTTTTTCACGGCTTGGGGAAACTCAGCGATTGCGCGTCAGCAATGCCGGTTTCTCGCCCCGTGGACGGCTTGGCAGTTGATCCAGCTGTTCAGGTGTCGGGAAGCGATCGGCTTTCGATTCCTTGTGCATGATCTTCGGCTGGTTGCTGCGTGGGTTCTGCACGGCGGGTTCCTGGCGAGGCTGGTCGTCACGGGCCGGGCGGCGTGGGCGGGTGTCGTCGCGACGGGCCTGGCCGTCACGGGGGGCGCCGTTGCGTGGGCCGCTGCGCTTGGCCGGGGGTGTGCCGGTAGACGAGCCGTTGCTGTTGCGCGGACCGTTCTGGCGACCCTGTGGCTGGCCACTGCGCGGAGCGCCTGCACCTGCGCCCTGTGCCGGGGCACCCGGACGGCGACCGCGGCCCTGGGCCGGTTTCTGTTGTGGCACGTAGTCGACGCGGTTACCGAAGTTATCGACATCGTCATCCAGGAACTCGTCCGGGGCACGATCGGCTGCGGCGCGCGGAGCCGGGCGCTGCTGCTCACGAGCCGGGGTGCCTTCGCGGGGCTTCTGCTCGCGGGCAGGGCGTTCGCCGCGGCCGTTGCTGTTGCTGGCCGATTTTTCCTTGCCCTTGTCCTTGCCTTTGTCTTTGCGACCGCCGCCACCACCGCCGCCGTTCGGACCGTCGCCCCGTGGGCCACGGGCATTGCGCGGATTACGCACATCCGGACGTTCGCGTACTTCAGGCTTCTCGGCTTCGATGGTGCTGGCATCGAAGCCCATCAGGTCACCGTCGGCGATTTTCTGCTTGGTCATGCGCTCGATGCTTTTGAGCAGCTTTTCTTCGTCCGGCGCGACCAGCGAGATCGCTTCGCCCGAACGACCGGCCCGGCCGGTACGGCCGATACGGTGAACGTAATCTTCATCGACGTTCGGCAGCTCGAAGTTGACCACGTGGGGCAACTGGTCGATGTCCAGGCCACGGGCCGCGATGTCGGTGGCCACGAGGATACGCACTTCGCCGGCCTTGAAGTCGGCCAGGGCCTTGGTGCGGGCGTTCTGGCTCTTGTTGCCGTGGATCGCCACGGCTGGCAGGCCGTGCTTGTCCAGGTACTCGGCCAGGCGATTGGCACCGTGCTTGGTACGGGTGAAGACCAGGACCTGTTCCCAGGCGCCGGCGGTAATCAGGTGCGCCAGCAGGGCACGTTTGTGGCTGGCCGCCAGGCGGAACACACGCTGCTCGATACGCTCGACCGTGGTGTTCGGCGGCGTGACTTCGATGCGCTCCGGGTTGTGCAGCAGCTTGCCGGCCAGGTCGGTGATGTCCTTGGAGAACGTCGCCGAAAACAGCAGGTTCTGACGCTTGGCGGGCAGGCGGGCGAGGACTTTCTTCACGTCATGGACAAAGCCCATGTCGAGCATGCGGTCGGCTTCGTCCAGCACGAGGATTTCAACGTGGGACAAATCGACGCTGCCCTGGCCGGCCAGGTCCAACAGGCGACCGGGGCAGGCCACCAGTACATCGACGCCACGGGACATGGCCTGGACCTGGGGGTTCATGCCGACGCCGCCAAAAATGCAGGCGCTGACGAACTTCAGGTCGCGAGCGTAGACCTTGAAGCTCTCGTGTACCTGGGCCGCCAGTTCGCGGGTGGGGGTCAGGACCAGTACGCGCGGTTGGCGCGGGCCATGACGCTGGGATTTGTCTGGGTGACCGTTGGGAAACAACCGCTCCAGGATCGGAAGGGCGAAACCACCGGTTTTACCAGTACCTGTCTGCGCCGCGACCATCAGGTCGCGACCTTGCAACACGGCGGGAATGGCCCGCTGTTGCACCGGGGTAGGCTGGGTATAGCCGGCGGCTTCGATGGCGCCGACTAAAGCCTCGGAGAGACCGAGGGAAGCAAAGGACATGAGTAATCCTGTTTTAGTGAGGGCCTGGCCCAATGGGATAGTCTTGCCGGGCGCGAATGACGTTCAACCAAAAGACGTCATCCCGTCCGGTCCTGCCGGGCCTCGAAGGCGGGTCCGGACAAGGCTCGCGCGGGCCGTAGGCGGCGCTGTAGCGGTGTCGGGATGCCTTTTGCAAGGCCGGGCGTCCGGGCGTAAGCCTGGCGGGAAGGCCGGAGTATAACAGAGCAAACGCCTCGCGCCGCTTTCCTGCTGCTCAACGGTTTATTTCAGTGCTGGCCCGGCCGGGCGAGGTGGCCTTGGTCATAGCGCCTGCGCCGTAGCGGGCGCTCAGTTCGGCATAGGCTGGTTCGCGCTTGAAACGCTTGAGTTCGGCACTGAAGCGTTGCACCAGCAAATCCATCCCGGCATTGCGCCGCACCGCCAGGTATTGGCTTTGACGGCTCACTACCACTGGGTTTTCGGTGATCTGGTCGCCCAACTGCATTTGTTCGAGCACATGTCGGCCGACCCTGCGGTCGGTGATGAGCAGGTCGATCCGACCCAGTTGCAACTTGCCGAAGTTGGCTTCGTGGGTGGGCGCCGCTTCACGTTTGAACAGGGTCGACTCACGGAAGGCCTGGCTGTACAGGTAACCGGGCGAAGTGCCAACGGTCAGGCCGCCCAGGTCGTCGAGCGTGCGAAACGGATGGGGGCGGGCGTTGGCGTAGAACATCACGAACTCCACGTCCGACAGCGGTTCGCTGGGGTAAAGCAACAGGGCATCGCGCTCATCGCTGTGGAAAATGTCCAGCGCACCGTCCGCCAACCCTTGTTCCAGCATCGCCAGGCACCGCTTCCAGGGCAGGAACTGCCATTCCACATCGATGCCCAGGCGTTTGAACACAATGGCCGTGGTTTCGTAGTCCAGGCCGAGCATCTTGCCGTTCTCTTCGTAGACATAAGGCGCCCAGGGTTCGGTGACAATGCGCAACTTTTCGGCCTGGGCGGTCACGCTCAGGCACAAGAGAAGAAGGGTGGTCAGCAGCTGGACAATGACGGGCATGGGCCTGAGGTTACGACGAGAGCTCATCAAATAGCTAGAGCGCTCTGGCCTGTGCCCTGGTGGCCTGTTTGGTGAGTGAGTCAACTTCTGCGAATTTGAACTGGCGAACTCACCATGCAGGCACTAGTTACCTTTTGCCTGCATCAGATGCGCGTAGATGGCTTCGCGGCGCTCACCCAGCACGAGGCGAATCAGCGGATGATCGAGCCAACGTTTGAGTTCATGGTCCTGCAGCGATTTTTCCAGGCGATGTTCGACGTTCTGCAGGGCTTTTTCCCACCAGACCGGGGCGCAGGCCTGGTCGAACTCATTGGTATGGCGATAGCAGCCATAGAGGATCTCGCGCATGAACTGGCGTTTATGGCTGGGCAGCCCCAGGGTGATGAACTTATAGGCCAGGCGTTGGAAGGCCGGCGGCCGAGGCAGGGTGGCGGTGACTTGGCCGGTTTCATCCAGGGCCTGGTGGCAAGTCGGTGCGGCACCGTGTTTGTCGAGCCAGGCTTTGGTCTTGGCGCGGAACAGCTGCTTGCGGCTCCAATAGTGGTGGATCAGGTCCGGGCACTCGCGCACCCGCACCGAGCGATAGGCCGCTACCGAAAGGCAGAATTCTTCCAGCGTGTAGGCACCCTTCGCCAATGGATACAGCTCATCCATCAGGGCGATCGAGCGATCCAGGACCGACGCATCGACGCAGTTGAGACCAATGACCCCGGAGTTCAACAACGGCATGTCGTCGTCCGCGAGCTGCCGCTGGCGCAGTGTGTCGGCCAGTGTCAGGTAAAGCCCGGCGTCCTTGTTGGCGCCATACGTCAGGCCGAAGGCATTGCACAGCAACGTGCCAGGCTGGACCCGGCGAAACAGTTCGAGGGGGGAGCAATGGAAAAAAGTGTCGGTGTCGATCAGCAGCGCCACTTCGGCTTCTTCGAGCACTTTGCGCATCACCACGTGCTTGGCACGGAAGTGATACCCGTGGGGTTCGATCCAGGCCTGGCGGGTTTCATTGTCCAGCGGGCGCAGACGCACCGGCAGCCCTGCGTACGGTGCGCGATTGTCGGTGAACACCTGGATATCCAAGGCTTGGTCCGGTGTCTTGCGCAGACCGGCCAATGCGCTGGCGATGCTGAACAACGCTTCCTGGTGATAGGTTTCGGCCCCGTAGACCAGATAAATGAGTTGTGGGGTCGTTAGCCTGTGACCATTGGGCATCTACTGCGATCCTCCAGATGTCTGTGCTTAATAAAAAAGGCCTTGGTTTTCGCCAAGGCCTCTTTGTACCACCGCATTAAGTCAATTCAGCGCGGCAGCTTGAGGTTGTTCCATACCGCGAGGCTGGGCTCGGCCTGGTTAAGGGTATAGAAATGCAGCCCTGGTGCGCCGCCCTGCAACAAACGCTCACACATTTGTGTGATGACTTCCTCGCCGAAGCTTTGGATGCTTGAGGAGTCATCGCCATAGGCTTCCAGTTGTTTGCGAATCCAGCGTGGGATTTCTGCACCGCACGCGTCGGAGAAGCGCGCCAGCTTGCTGTAGTTGGTGATCGGCATGATTCCCGGCACGACAGGAATGTCGACGCCCAGCTTGCGGATACGTTCGACGAAGTAGAAATAACTGTCGGCGTTGAAGAAATACTGGGTGATGGCACTGTTGGCGCCAGCATTGGCCTTGCGCACGAAATTGCGTAGATCGTCTTCGAAGTTGCGCGCTTGCGGGTGCATCTCCGGATACGCAGCCACTTCGACGTGGAAATGTTCGCCGGTTTCCTCACGAATGAAGCTCACCAGTTCGTTGGCATGGCGCAGCTCACCGCTGGCCATGCCCATGCCCGACGGCAGGTCGCCACGCAGGGCAACGATGCGCTTGATGCCGGCGGCCTTGTACTGGGTCAACAGGCCGCGCAGGTCGTCCTTGCTGTCGCCGACGCAGGACAGGTGAGGGGCCGCGGGAACTTTGACTTCGCTTTCGAGCTGCAACACGGTGTTCAGGGTGCGATCGCGGGTCGAACCGCCCGCACCATAGGTGCAGGAGAAGAAATCGGGGTTGTAGCTGGCCAACTGGCGGGCAGTGGCAATCAGTTTTTCATGCCCAGCATCGGTCTTCGTCGGGAAGAACTCGAAGCTGTAGCGACGGTCTTGGGACATGGTCATATCCTTGGAAACTCGTAGGCCGGTGAGGCTTGCATATCCCAGGTGGGGGCGGGCTCATGTGGGAACGAGCTTGCTCGCGATTGCCATCGCCCCGGTACGGCAGTTGGGCCGAGGTGTCTGCATCGCGAGCAAGCTCGCTCCCACAAAAGAGCCCGCTCCCACAGGGGAGCAGCGCCGATCAGTAGCGGTAAGCGTGCGGCTTGAACGGGCCTTCGACGGTGACGCCGATGTAGTCAGCCTGTTGCTTGGTCAGCTTGGTGACCACGCCGCCGAAACCGCGGACCATTTCCAGGGCCACTTCTTCGTCGAGTTTCTTGGGCAGTACTTCCACGGTCAGGCGCTCGGCTTTCTGGGCCGGCGACAGGTCGGCGTATTTCTGGCCGAACAGGAAGATCTGGGCCAGGACCTGGTTGGCGAACGAACCGTCCATGATGCGGCTTGGGTGACCGGTGGCGTTGCCCAGGTTAACCAGGCGGCCTTCGGCCAGCAGGATCAGGTAGTCGTCGTTCTGTGGGTCGAAGCTGCCGGTGCCGGTGCGGTGCACCTTGTGGACCTGTGGCTTCACTTCTTCCCATGCCCAGTTCTTGCGCATGAAAGCGGTGTCGATTTCGTTGTCGAAGTGACCGATGTTGCAGACCACGGCGCGCTTCTTCAGGGCCTTGAGCATGTTGGCGTCGCAGACATTGACGTTGCCGGTGGTGGTCACGATCAGGTCGATCTTGCCCAGCAGCGCCTTGTCGATGCTGGCTTCGGTGCCGTCGTTGATCCCGTCGATGAACGGCGAAACCAGTTCGAAACCGTCCATGCAAGCCTGCATGGCGCAGATCGGGTCGACTTCGGACACCTTGACGATCATGCCTTCCTGGCGCAGGGACTGGGACGAACCCTTGCCCACGTCACCGTAGCCGATCACCAGCGCCTGCTTGCCCGACAACAGGTGGTCGGTGCCGCGCTTGATGGCGTCGTTGAGGCTGTGACGGCAGCCGTACTTGTTGTCGTTCTTGCTCTTGGTCACCGAGTCGTTGACGTTGATGGCCGGGATCTTCAGTTCGCCCTTGGCCAGCATGTCCAGCAGGCGGTGAACGCCGGTGGTGGTCTCTTCGGTGACGCCGTGTACCTTGTCCAGTACCGCGGCGTACTTCTTGTGCAGCAGCTCGGTCAGGTCGCCGCCGTCGTCGAGGATCATGTTGGCATCCCATGGCTGGCCATCCTTGAGGATGGTCTGCTCCAGGCACCACTCGTACTCCTGCTCGGTCTCGCCTTTCCAGGCGAATACCGGGATACCGGCGGCGGCGATGGCGGCAGCGGCCTGGTCCTGGGTCGAGAAGATGTTGCAGGACGACCAGCGCACTTCGGCACCCAGGGCAACCAGGGTTTCGATCAGCACGGCGGTCTGGATGGTCATGTGGATGCAGCCGAGGATTTTTGCGCCTTTCAATGGCTGTTCGCCAGAGTACTTGCGACGCAGACCCATCAGGGCTGGCATTTCGGATTCGGCGATGATGATTTCGCGACGGCCCCAGGCAGCCAGGGACATGTCGGCGACTTTGTAATCGGTAAAAGCTGCGGGCGTGATAACAGCGCTCATGAAGAGCCTCCATTCGTAATGTATGCGAATGGGCGCCGTTGTGCGTTTAGTGTCCGTGCGGGCAGGCCCGTACAAACAACGCCCCATCCGAGCCTGACAGGTCGAGCCTGCTGCAGCGCCCCTCGGACAGGTGGCGGGACCGGTCCAACGGGTGGACCGGGTAAAGCGGGGCGATTATAACGGGCTAATCGGATCTTCCAAAAGGGTTTCTGTCGGCAAATCGAAATTGCCGATGACCGTCATAGGGCCCGCGACGTAGAGCCTGGCCGTGCGGTCTGCCATGATGCAGCAATCCATCGACCAGACGCTCAGGAGTGATCATGAATTTCCACACCCGCAAATGGGTCAAGCCCGAAGACCTCAACCCCAACGGCACGCTGTTCGGCGGCAGCCTGTTGCGCTGGATCGACGAGGAGGCGGCGATCTACGCCATTGTCCAGTTGGGCAACCAGCGCGTGGTCACCAAGTACATTTCGGAAATCAATTTCGTCAGCGCTTCGCGCCAGGGCGACATCATCGAGCTGGGCATCACCGCCACCGAGTTTGGCCGCACCTCCATCACCTTGACCTGCGAGGTGCGCAACAAGATCACCCGCAAGAGCATCCTGACCGTGGAGAAAATGGTCTTCGTCAACCTCGGCGAAGACGGCTTGCCCGCGCCCCATGGCCGGACCGAGATCAAGTACGTCAAGGACCAGTTCAAGGAGGATGTCGTCGAGTGAGATCGGCGGCGCTTTCATCGCGAGCAAGCTCGCTCCCACAGGGGAGTTGGCGGCAAACCTGAATCTCGACCTCACCGCAGAACCCTTTGTGGGAGCGAGCTTGCTCGCGATGACGATTGCATATTCAACACCGATGCAAACCGACCCACCGCTATCGCGAGCAGGCTCGCGCCCACATTTGTGTTTGGGGTGCCACTGAACAGCTCCGGGCGCCGCGTGTCGTAGGTACATCACGCCACGGGTTCAGGAGTTGCATGGACACTCATAAAGACGGCAAGACCCCTGACCTTTCGGCTCAGGAGCAGCACGAAGTCGACCGTAACCAGCCGCCGCGGGCGGCCGTGTTGCATGAAATCATCCGCACCCAGGGCGATTTGGAGCTGGAGCGCAGTATCGCCGCGCTCTGGTGGTCGGCCCTGGCGGCGGGGCTGACCATGGGGCTGTCGCTGATGGCGATGGGCTTGCTCAGCTCCCGGCTGCCGGATCACGAGGGCTTCAAGGTCATCGCCAGTTTCGGTTACTGCGCCGGCTTCCTTGCGGTGATCCTGGCCCGCCAGCAACTGTTCACCGAAAACACCCTGACCGCCGTGCTGCCGATCATGAGCAAACCCACGCTGGGCAACTTCGGTCGGTTGCTGCGGCTTTGGGGGGTGGTGCTGGTGGGCAACCTGTGCGGCACCTTGCTGGTGGCCTACGTGATGCTGCAC
This sequence comes from Pseudomonas sp. NFACC14, assembly GCF_900106885.1. Lineage (NCBI taxonomy): Bacteria > Pseudomonadati > Pseudomonadota > Gammaproteobacteria > Pseudomonadales > Pseudomonadaceae > Pseudomonas > Pseudomonas sp. NFACC14. The sequence continues at coordinate 19,831 of NZ_FNOA01000031.1, read as the reverse complement.
CTGCCGATTTTCGACCCGCGCACCGATCAGGCTTTCCTGGAGATCGGCCGCAAGGTCATGGAGAACGACACCGGCCAGATGTTCGCCAAGGGCATCATTTCCGGCTGGATGATCGCCACCATGGTCTGGATGATCCCGTCCATGGAAAGCGCCAAGATGTGGATCATCATTCTGATCACCTACCTCATGGCGCTGGGGGATTTCACCCACATCGTCGTCGGCTCGGCCGAAGTGTCCTACCTGGTGTTCGCCGGGGAGCTGGCGTGGAAGGACTTCTGGCTGGTGTTCGCCGGGCCGACCCTGGCCGGCAACATCGTCGGCGGTAGCTTTATCTTTGCCTTGCTCAGCCACGCGCAGATTCGCAGCGAGGAAGGGCCGCCCAAGGCCAACCGTTCTACGGAGGATGGGCGGCGTGTGGACTCACAATGACCGGAAACCTGGACGCAGGTTTCTGGTTCAGGCAAGCGGTTCTGGGTACAACATATTGATCAGTGTGGTGCGGGTGTGCGATTTGGGATTGGACAGTCCGGTGGAGCGCGATTCGTAATTAGCGATAACCCGCTCCAGTGCCTTGTTGAAGGCCTCTTTGCTGCGCACATCTTCCAGGTCTCGGACGACACCCTTGATCAGCGTTGCGTTCCAGTCGGTTTGACCGTTCAGAAAGATCGAGGGATATAGCACATACCGCACGACGTTATCGACGCGTGTAGCAAGGTCTCGCTGATTCATTTCCTCGACGGCGTGGCTCGTGACTGTGGAAATCCCGCTGGAAGCGTCTTTATCCCAGCGAGCGGCAGCCTGCAGGTACTGCATGAAGTCCGGGTCATTGTTGTGATTGAGCCGTTTAGCCAGCCATTCCAGCTTGTCGGGCTGATCTGCAAGTTGATCGAGGGTCCCAATGGCCATTCGGATTTGCGGGCTCGGTTCCAGCCTGGTGGAGGTTTCATTCGCCTCTTGGATGGCGATTTTCAGTTGCGTCCACGCTTCCTGTGCCTGGCGCTTGAAGGCAATGACTTGCGCGCAGGTTTCGTCTCTTTCCAGTTCCGGACCCAGTTGCTCGAGTTCTTTGTCGCTCAGTGCCAGCAGCGCTGCCTCAGTCGAGTCAAACCAAAAGGTTTGCTGTGTTGCATTGCGTGTGTCCAGATGGACCTGGACAGCCTCGCGCGTTTTTTCCTGGAGATAATTCTTTCTTTTCTCAGCCATGCTGAAGTTAAGCGTTCCAGCGAGCGGCCCTCTGTGGTCACCTTTAGGGGTATTCAGCGGAGCGACAACGGTCTGGTTGGCGTAGCCCTTCATCTGTTTGGCATTCAGCGCAGAGTAAGCCGCATGAGGCGCCCCGATGAATTTGTCAACGAGGGCCGATATGCCCGTCCCCCTTTGGCTTATTTGATCCGGCTCTCCACCTTCGAATACCAGGATCAAGTGTTCCTTTTCCGGGATCGGGCTCATTTGGTGAACCGGATTGTAGAGGGCGGATATCGGTGTGTTGTTCAGAATGCCGCCGTCGGCAACCGCCGTGGTTTCGCCCGTTCGCTGGAATGGGAGCCCTTGCACGATCGGTTTACTGAACACTACCGGCAGCGCTGCGGAGGTATGCGCTGCCACGGCGATATCCATATCCGGGGTGGTCTTCGCACTATAAACCAATAATTGCGCGCCCCCCTCCACCATGACGGTGCCGGTGATTTCCACGGACTTGATCTGGGGGATCTCTTTGCTCAGGACATCCAAGTCGCCGAAGGTGACAAATTTTTTCTCGCGCACACTGTTGATGACTTCCTGGGCCTGGGAGGAGAGCGGTGTCGTTACGTTGTCGCAACGCTGTAAAAGCGCCGCGCAAGATTCCGTTCTGATCAGCTCCTCCAGTGGCATCCCTTTGGAACCCAGGCGCGGCACCAGATCACAAATCAGCTGTGCCAACGGGATCATCTTCAGTTTCTTGCCTAAATTCGACCACCCATCCTGCCTGGCTGAAACGACAGGATCGGCGCTATTGAGCAAGGAGATGAGGGAAACCTCGTCTGAGATCCTGTCGAAGTCCGCGTGGGTCATGCCGCTGGCGAGTAAAACAGCCGATATGGCTCCCGCGGACGAACCGGTGATCATCTGGATAAGATCCATGACACCGTTGGCTTCGAGTGCTTCCACGAGTCCGGAAATGACCACACCCTTGGCACCTCCACCACTCAGGTTCAGTTCTTCAATGGTCGGCCGATTCTTGCTGACTTTTACCCTGCCATCGTCGTACCGGGTGATGGTTGTCGACCCGTCCGGCCCTCCGCATAGCAGCGTGCTGCCAGATTCTGAGCTCGCTGATTCCTGGCTTCGGCAATTGGTTTTCTCGGAGCTGACCTCTTGGAACCGCGACGGGCTGTGGCTAGGGAGGCTGGTGGGTGAGGTTGATAGTGATAAAGGCATTCAGGTTCGTTCCTTGGACCCAGGGAGTAGGGGGGGCCGAACTTTAAACAAAACCTGAAGGAATTTTTCCTGATGACTCAATTGGAAAAATAACCGCCGTTTGCCGACACTTCCCGGCGGCATTCAATCGAAAGGCTCTGGAACGCGGCCTTCAGCCGGCAGGTAAAACGACCTGCACATACTGGGATATTTTCCTACTGAGCGCGCCGCCCATTCCCTCGAGGACTGAGCAGATTTCTTGGGCCCTCAAACGGCCACGGCAGCCAAGCGCCGCTGCCGGTAGATAAAGAACACCGCCGTCAAGGTCGTCAGGCCGCCGACCAGGGCTCCGGTCCATGGCAGGTCCGCCAGATCCGCGCCGCTGGCGACCACCAGGCCGCCGATCCACGCGCCCGCTGCGTTGCCGAGGTTGAATGCGCTCTGGTTCAGGGTCGAGCCGAGGTTCGGTGCTTCGTGGGCCTGGTCGATGATCAGCAATTGCAGGATCGGGCACAGGGCGAAGGCGAAGATGCCCCATAGCACCAGGGTGATTGCCGCCGGGATCACCGACCGGCTGGTCTGGCTGAACGCGGCCAACACCAGCACCACGGCCAGGGCCATGCCTACCAGCGCAGGCAGCAGGCGCCGGTCCGCCAGGCGTCCACCGAGGAAGCTGCCGGCCGTCAGGCCGACGCCGAACAACAGCAGCATGACGGTGATGCCGTGGGGGCTGACGCCGGTGATGTCCTGCAGGATCGGCGCGATGTAGGTGAACACGCTGAACAGACTGGTAGAGGCCAGTACGCTCATGCCTAGGGCGAGCAATACGTTGACCTTGCCCAGGACCTTGAACTCACTGGCCAGGTTGGCTTTGTCCATGGGAATTTCCCTGGGCAGCCAGACCCATTGGGCAATGGCCGCGATCACGCCGATGATCGAGACCGCCCAGAAGGTCGAGCGCCAGCCGGCGTATTGACCCAGGGCCGTGCCCAACGGGACGCCCAGCACGTTGGCCAGGGTCAGGCCGGTGAACATCATGGCAATCGCCTGGGCCCGTTTGTTCGGCGCCACCAGCCCGGCCGCCACCACCGAACCAATGCCAAAGAATGCTCCGTGGCATAGCGCAGTAACGACCCGGGCGGCCATCAGCGTGGTGTAGTTCGGCGCCAGGGCGCAGAGCGCATTGCCGAGAATGAACATCAGGGTCATGCCCAGCAGCGTGGCCTTGCGCGGCATGTTGGCGGTACCGATCGCCAGGACCGGTGCGCCGAACACCACGCCCAGGGCGTAGCCGGTGATCAGCAGTCCGGCCTGGGGAATGCTCACGGCCAGGTCCCGGGCGACATCGGGCAACAGCCCCATGATGACGAATTCAGTCGTGCCGATGCCAAAAGCGGCAACGGCCAAAGCAAGCAAGGCGAGTGGCATGCGCAGGGTCTCTGTCTGTAGTCTTGACGCTCTGATCAGGCATACGCATGCCGGCGCCCCTATTCGAGTGAACGGGACAACCGCGAGATTATTGGAATTAGGGGTATGCGCAACTGAGTGCGGCGTGGTCGGCTTGAAGTATAAACGATCGCGAATCAATTCATGAGCCCCGCTGATCGTAGGAACTGTCGAGTGCAACGAGGCTGCGATCTTTCCACTGACAATTGAGTCTGGCGTGAAAGATCAAAAGATCGCAGCCTTCGGCAGCGCCTACGGGAGGAGGGACAAGACAAGGAGCGTGCCGTGCTTGCGACGGCCTTGGTGTTGGTAGCGGCGTTGTTGCATGCGGCGTGGAATACGCTGATCAAATTCAGTGGCGAGCGTTTGCTGGTGGTGGCGTGCATGGACAGCGTCGCCCTGCTGTTCGTCGCGTTGACCCTGGGTTTCGTGGCATTGCCGCCGTTGGAGATCTGGCCGTGGATCCTGGCCTCGGCGGCGTTCGAGCTGCTGTACCGCTATTTGCTGATCCAGGCTTATCGGGTCGGTGACCTGGGGTTGGTCTATCCACTGATGCGTGGCCTGTCGCCGCTGGTGGTGCTGGCCCTGACGTTTATTTTCGCTGGCGAAGCGCTGACGACCCAGCAGGTCATCGGCATTTTGCTGATCCCGTTCGGCATGCTTTGCCTGTTGTGGCAGGGCGGTGGCGGCGACCGGCTGCCCTGGTCGATGCTGCCAGTGGTGGCGCTGATCGGCCTGTGCATCGGTTGCTACACCTTTATCGATGGCCATGCCCTGCGACGTTGGTCCCATCCGCTGGATTACCTGGTCTGGGTCACGTTGCTCAGCGCCTGGCCCTTCCCCTTGCTGGCGTTGGTGAGCAAACGGCCGGCGTTCATGGGGTTCTGGCACGAACAGTGGCGGCTGGGGTTGGCGGTCGGATTCTGCGTATTGTTCAGCTACGCTCTGGTGCTATGGGCCATGCAACTGGGCTCGATCGCCGAAGCGGCGGCACTGCGGGAGATCAGCGTGATCCTGGTGGTGCTGTTCGGCATGCGCTACCTGAAAGAACCTTTTGGCCGGCCGCGGCTCTTAGCCTGCGGGCTGGTGCTGATTGGCATGCTGGTGATGAAAGCCTGACGCTCGATTCTCTATAAAACTCAAAAAGGAAGTGCGGTATGACGGTTGCCCTGTGGTGTGTGTTGATTGCTTTTCTCCTGCCTTACCTGTGTATAGGGATCGCCAAGGCCGGTGGGAAATACCGGTTGCAGGATAATCACGATCCCCGGGACTTTCTCGATTCACTCGAAGGCGCGCCCCGGCGTGCCTACGCGGCGCAACTGAACAGCTTTGAAATCAGCCCGTTTTTCGCCGCCGCCGTGATCGTCGCGCACCTGGCCGGCAACGCCGAACTGGTCACCATCAACGTGCTGGCGGTGCTGTTCATCACCAGCCGCCTGCTCTACATCATTTGCTATCTGGCAGACTGGGCGATTCTGCGTTCGCTGGTGTGGTTCGTGGGGGTAGGGTTGGTGGCGAGTTTCTTCTTCGTTTCGATTTGAGCCTGGCGGCTGAATCGTCGGCGTCTGTACTGGCCCTATCGCGAGCAAGCTCGCTCCCACATTGGATCTAGCCGCACACAAGATATGTGTCCACTGGCGATCTACTGTGGGAGCGAGCTTGCTCGCGATAGGGCCTGTACCCTCAATCCATTTCTCAAGGGTTGGCGGCCACTGCATTCGCCACCTGAGGCACTTGCGGCAACGCCATGCCCTTGGGCCAGAGCATCCAGATCTGTCCCTGCTGTTTCATGTCCCCGGCCAGTTGGCCCGCCGCTTCACCCGTGCCCCAGAACAGGTCCGCCCGCACTTCGCCGGTAATCGCACCGCCAGTGTCCTGGGCGGCGACGGGGCGGTTCAAGGCGCTGCCATCGGGACGAGTGGTGGATAACCACAACAGGCTGCCCAGCGGAATCACCTTGCGGTCCACCGCCACGCTGTAGCCGGCGGTCAGAGGTACATTCAGCGAACCTCGCGGGCCTTCGTTGCTATCGGGGTTGCGGTTGAAGAACACGTAGCTGGGGTTGCTGGCGAGCAATTCGGGAATGCGGTTCGGGTTGGCCTTGGCCCAGGCACTGATGGTGCCCATGGTCACGTCTTCTTTCTTGAGTTCGCCTTGTTCGACCAGCCAGCGTCCGATGGGACGGTAAGGATGGCCGTTCTGGTCAGCATAGCCGATGCGCAGTTGGCGGCCGTCAGCCAATTGAATGCGTCCCGAACCCTGTATTTGCAGGAATTGCAGGTTCATGGGATCGGTCAGCCAGGCAATGACCGGCGCCTTCGCGCCGTTGGTCTCGATGGTGGCCGCGTCGTCGTACGGCTTGAGCACCCGGCCTTCGAGGCGGCCGCGCAAGCGTTTACCCTTGAGCTCAGGGTAGATGCTGTCCAGCGACACGATGATCATGTCCTCCGGTACACCGTAGACCGGGATATTCGCCGTGGTGGTCTGGGTGAGGCTGCCGGGGTAGACCGGCTCGTAATAGCCGGTAATCAGGCCGTTGGGGCTGTTGTCCCCCGAGCGCAGGCCATAGACGTCCAGGTTCTGTTTCAGGAAGTTGCGTACATCCTGTGGGGTTTGCGGCACATTGGCCGCTGCCGCGCAGGTCGGGCCCCAGGTCGCATCGGCCTTGAGCCGGGTGCACGCGCTGCGCCAGGAACCGAAACCGGCCAGCAGGTCTGCATCGGATACCGCCGGCAGCGCCTCCCAGGGGGCGCTGACATAGGTGGCGAGGGCGTGGGTCTGCGGTTCTTCGACCTTTTCGCCGCGGTTGCAACCGGCCAACAGTGCCATCAGCGGTAGGGTCAATGCCAGGCCTTTGTGCCAGGGCTTGATGCGGCTGTTCATGAAGATTTCCTTTGCAGCCATTCGGACGCTGTCAGGCGCTCGAACAACCCGTATTGTTGATAGGGCCATTGGTCTTTACCGATGACCCGAGGATACTAACCGCCGTTTCCTGCCCCGAGGCCAAGATGTTTGTAAAACGATTTTCCATGGCCGTGCTGGCCTGCCTGATGTTGTCCGCCTGTGGCGGCGTCGATCCCAATTCGCCCCTGGGCCAGCGCAAGACGATTTTCAAGCAGATGCTCAAGACCAATGAAGAGCTGGGCGGCATGCTGCGCGGCCGAGTCCCGTTCGATGGCGCACGCTTCGCCGAGGGCGCGGCGCAGCTGGACCAATTGTCCCATGAGCCGTGGAAGCACTTCCCGCAAGTACGCGAGCAAGACCACACCAGCGCCCGGGATGACGTCTGGCAAAAACAGGCGCGCTTCCAGGAGCTGGCTCGCAACCTTGAAGCGGCCACCGGTGAGTTGGTGACCGCCAGCAAAGTCCAACCGTACAGGGCCAGTTACCTGGGGCCGGCAGTGCAGAAGGTCGAAGATGCGTGCAGTGCCTGTCATAAAGAGTTTCGGGATTATTGACTTGCCTTGAAAGATCGCAGGGCTCGCCAGCCAGCGCCTACAGATTGGATCGGATCCTTGTAGGCGCTGGCGAAGCCTGCGATCTTTTCAATGTTCACTTATCCAACTCATCCACCGCTTCCTGCAATTCCTTGCGGGAGGCTGCCAGCTTGTCCTTGCGTTTGTTGATCCGCTCGGCATCGCCTTTCTTCATGGCCTTTTCCAGGTCGGCCTGACGCCGGCTGACCTCGTGCTTGGCATCGAGCACCTTGTTTTCACGCTCCTTGCGCAAGGACGCATCGGTGCAATGGGTGGTGACTTCACTCAGTGCGGTCTCCAGGCCTGCCTGCTGGTCCTGGTTGCCACGGGACTTGGCCAGTTCGATCTGGTTGATGATGCCCTGGCGCTTGGCCGCGCAGCCGGTGAGTTCCGGGGTTTGCTCGTCCGCCAACAAAGGGGCGGCCATGGCGCTGCATAAGACCAGCAGGGCAACGGGGGACAGGAAATTCATAGCAACTCCGTAAAAAAATCGCGAGCGGTCGGTACAGATGCGCTGTTGGAACGCATGTTCGCCCCTTGGGTTCAACCGCACGGGGGGCGGATTAAAAACCGTCGACCCCGGCGGAGCGTAATACGTCACTCAAGGCCAGCACCTGCGGCTCGCGAAAAAAGGCGCTCAATTGCGCGGCGCGTCCCGGTCCGATGCCGACTTCGGCTTGCCATTGTTCGGTGCTGCGCTCGGCCAGCGCCTGCCACGGCCCTTCCAGCCGGGCCTCACCGATGGGGGGCAGGCCCAAGGCCTTGAGCCATTGCCCGAAAGGGCGTTGCCGGGCGCTGTCGAGGCTGGCGAGCAGGCGCGCGCTGGTGCGTTCGCCGAAGCCGTCAATGTTAGCAAGCTCGGCGGCATCGAGGGTCAACCAATCCAATAATCCGTGAAGCCTGCCGGCCGCCAGGAGTTTTTCCCAGGTGCCGGGGCCGACATGGGGCAGGGCGAGCCCGTGCTTGCCGCTGAGCCAGTTCAGGCGTGCGAGGAATTGGCTTTCACAGCCGGGCGTCGCTTGCCAGCAGCTCAAGAAGTGGTGATCGCTCGCCACAGGCGCATTGACGTCCTGGCGCTCGAGGCTGCGCAGCACCACCTCGTCGAGTCGTGGAATGGTCAGCCCGGCCAGGCTGATGGCGACCCGATCGCCGGGACGGATGTCCATCTCCTCCCAGCGCTTGAGGGAGCTGACGCTGACCCGGCGAATTCGCCGGTCGTCGAGCAGGGTCGGTTCAAGTTCCAGCACGGGGGTGATACGCCCGGTACGCCCGACCTTGAAGCGCACCTTGCGCACTTCGGCCAGGGCCTGGGCATACGGGTATTTCCAGGCCACGCTCCAGAACGGCGTCCTGGCTTGCCAGCGGTCGGCGGGTGGGCGGCGGCTCTGGCGCAGGACGATCCCATCGCTGGCGAAGGGCAGCGGGGTGCGGTACCAGTGGTCGCGCCACCGCTCGGCATCCTTCAGTGTCCGGACAGGCTGGTTGTAGTCGCGGGTGTCAGCGAAGCCCAGCGCGTTCAGCGCGGCCATCCGCTCTGGCAGGGTGTCGGGCCCGTCAGGCCAGTCCCAGACGAACAGGCCAATGGAGGATGCTTCCTGCGCCGTCAAATTGTTGCGCGCCATCAAGCCCGCCACGGTTGCGCGGGCGTTCAGACTGCCACGGCTGGCTTGGACATGGGCGTCCAGGCGCCAGTACAACTCCCCCTGGACGACCAGGTCCACGGGCTGGCGCAGTCGCTGCGCGAGGGCGCCGATCTGGTGCGCGCTCGCGGTCCAGTCATGCCCCTGGACGCCATCGCCGCGGCTGATCGCCTGATGCAGGCGGCCCTTGCGGTAAACCAGGGAGACCGCCACGCCATCGACTTTCGGTTGCGCCCAGACCTCCTCTCGCCCGAGCAGCCAGGCCTCCACGGCGTCGGCATCCTTCAGTTTTTCCAGGCCGGTATGGACGACAGGATGCCGCACTTTTCCGCCCGCTGAGCGCAAGGGATTGTCGGGCGCCGCGAGATTGAAGCAGTGGCGCCATTGGCCCAGTTGTGTGCGGGATTGATCATAAAGCTCATCGGCCACCAGCGACTGGCCGAGGCGGTGGTAACGGTCGTCCCAGGTGTCGATTTGCTGTTGCAGCGCGGCGATCTCCGCCCGGGCTCGTTCAGCGGCCCAGTCGGGACAGGGTGCGGCTACTGCGGGGAGGGCCATGAATACGAGACAGGCGAGGGCATAGAGGAACGGTGGCATCGAAGCATCCTTGCTCGGTTGAGTATCTGAAGGCTAGTCAGCGTCCCGGCTGTTGCGAGGGGCGGAGCGTTACCGGATTTTGCGGCGCCTGGTGGCAAAGTCGCGGCGGTACAGTCCCGCGGGATTTCGCCACGCAACTGTCCCTTGAACCGCCCAATGACCGGTGCAGAATGAGCCTTCGATCCACCTCTGTCTGGAACGCCCGAATGGACCTGCCGACACTCGCTGTTTTCATTCCGGCCTGCTTTGCGCTGAACATGGCGCCGGGGCCGAACAACCTGCTCTCCATCAGCAACGCCTCGCGTTATGGCTTCGTCCGGGCGTGCAGCGGCGGCATCGGTCGGTTGCTGGCGTTCGCGATCATGATCGCCCTGGCTGCGGTGGGCCTCACCGCGGTGTTGCACACATCGGAGCTGCTGTTCCTGGGGATCAAGCTCGTCGGTGCCGGTTACCTGTTCTATCTGGCCGTGCAGTTGTGGCGGGCCCGGCCCGAGGCCGACAGCGAAGCCGGGCTCGCATCGATGACCCGGGCCAGCCTGGCGCGCCAGGAGTTCCTGGTGGCGATTGGCAATCCGAAGGCAATCTTGTTGTTCACTGCGTTCCTGCCGCAATTCGTCGACCGTACAGGTACCGTCACCCAACAATTCGCCGTGCTGGGTGGCTTGTTCCTGGCGCTGGAGTGCATCGCCATCGGGTTGTATTGCTACATGGGCATTTACGCGCGGCGGCTGTTCGCCCGGCCCAGTGGCAAGCGCCTGTTCAATCGGATGTGTGCGGGGCTGCTCGCCAGTGCGGCTTCGTTTTTGCTGGTGGCACGGCGCTCTTGAGCACCATGACGAGGGGATTTTGTGGGAGCAAGGCTTGCCCGCGATACAGGCGCCTCGTTACCGCAGGGACCGCGTTGTCCTCATCGCGGGCAAGCCTTGCTCCCACAGATAAATGCTCTCGCCACAAGAGCCTGGCATGACTTTAACCTCTGAGTAGTCAAGCACCTGGCATGAAAAAGCCCCTGGCGACCCAGTCGCCAGGGGCTTTTCCTTGCACGCGGGTGTTACAGGCCGGCAGCGGCGCGCAGGGAGTCCGCGCGGTCGGTTTTTTCCCAGGTGAACGTGGTGAAGGTATCGCCATCGACGGTCTTGGTCTCTGGCGTACGACCGAAGTGACCGTAGGCGGCGGTGTCCTGGTACATCGGGTGCAGCAGGTCGAGCATGGTGGTGATGGCGTATGGACGCAGGTCGAACACTTCGCGGACCAGGTTGATGATCTTGTCATCGCCGATCTTGCCGGTGCCGAAGGTGTTCAGCGAGATCGACGTAGGCTGGGCGACGCCAATGGCGTAGGACACCTGGATCTCGCAGCGCTCGGCCAGGCCGGCGGCCACGATGTTCTTGGCGACATAACGACCGGCGTAGGCGGCCGAACGGTCAACCTTCGATGGATCCTTGCCGGAAAACGCGCCACCGCCGTGACGGGCCATGCCGCCATAGCTGTCGACGATGATCTTGCGACCGGTCAGGCCGCAGTCGCCCACCGGGCCGCCGATGATGAACTGGCCGGTCGGGTTGATGTGGAACTGGGTGTCCTTGGACAGCAACTCAGCAGGCAGCACGTGCTTGACGATCAATTCCATCACGCCTTCGCGCAGGTCTTTGTAGGACACCTCAGGGTTGTGCTGGGTCGACAGGACGACGGCGTCGATACCGACCACCTTGCCGCCTTCGTAACGGCAGGTCACCTGGGACTTGGCGTCCGGGCGCAGCCAAGGCAGCAGGCCGGATTTACGGGCCTCGGCCTGGCGTTGAACCAACTGGTGCGAGAAGGTGATCGGGGCCGGCATCAGCACGTCGGTCTCGTTGCTGGCGTAGCCGAACATCAGGCCCTGGTCGCCTGCGCCCTGGTCTTCAGGCTTGGCCCGGTCAACGCCCTGGTTGATGTCCGGGGACTGCTTGCCGATGATGTTCATCACGCCGCAGGTCGCGCCGTCGAAGCCGACGTCGGAGCTGTTGTAGCCGATGCCCAGGATGACGTCGCGAACGATCTGTTCCAGGTCGACCCAGGCCGACGTGGTGACTTCGCCAGCGATGATCGCCACGCCCGTTTTCACCAGAGTCTCGCACGCCACCCGGGCGAACTTGTCTTCAGCAATGATGGCGTCCAGCACCGCATCAGAAATCTGGTCGGCGATTTTGTCCGGATGCCCTTCAGACACGGACTCGGAGGTGAAAAGGGAGTATTCGCTCATCTCGATGTTTTCCTACAAGTTACCGTTGGTGAGTGTCGCCAGTGGGTCGCTGAAAGTGGCGAACCTGGATCTGGAAACCATTACGTAAGCCTACATAGAGGCTTTCCCCGGGCACGAGGCCCGCTGCGGTGGCCCAGCGGGCCAGGTCGTCCTGTTCAAAGCCGAGCCAGAGGTCGCCACAGGCTTCCCTGGCCCAGCTCTGGTTGTGGCTGCATAGCTCGGTCACCAGCAGGCTGCCGCCCGGTTGCAGCAGGCGAGCCATGTGCTTGAGTGCATCGGCCGGCGCGGCGAAATGATGCAGCACCATGTTCAATACCACGCAGTCGGCCTGCAGGCTCATGCCGTCCAGTGCATCGGCCAGTTGCAGGCGCACGTTAGCCAGGGCCTCGCGCTCACAGACCTGGCGCGCCAGCTCGAGCATGGCCGGGCTGTTGTCCAGCGCCGTCACCTGGCTGAAGCGCCGCGCCAGCTCCGGCAGAAAGGCGCCATCGCCGGGGCCGACTTCGATCGCCGTGGCCGCAGGCTCGAAGCTCAATTTGTCGAGCAGCGCCACCACGCTTTCACGGTATTGCGGCAAGCCGGCGATCAGGTCTTGCTGGGCGCGAAACTTCTCTGCGACCCGTGCGAAGAAGTCCTGGCTGGCGGCCGCCCGTTGTCCGTGAACCTGGGCGATGCGAGCCTGTACGTCGGTCGGCAGGCTCAGTGCGTCCACTTCGTCCAGCAGGGCCGCGTGCAGTTTGCCGCCCAGCAGGTCGGTGTGGGGCAGGGCGCGGCGATAGAAAATGGCGTTGCCTTCCCGGCGGGTCGCCACCAGGTCGGCCTGGGCCAGGACCTTGAGGTGGTGACTCATGCCGGACTGGCCGATGCCGAAGATCTGCGCCAGTTCCAGCACGCCGAACGAATCGTTGGCCAGGGCGCGCAATACATTGAGCCGCAACGGATCGCCGCCGGCCTTGCAAAGGGCCGCCAGCTCATCGCAGTCGTCTTGGCGAATGGAGGGCGCGGGCAGGTTCATGGTGGCGCAGTCTGTTTCATTGGTGGGGCGGTCCGTCCCAGTGAGGGCGGTCTGGTTGAGGGCAGTCTAGTGAGGGGTTTGGATCCTCGCAAGTTCAATATCAAAAAGTTTTGATATTGGTTGATAAATGGCACTTCCCGATCCGTGCTTGACTCTACAGGTCATCAGCGGAAAGGTTTCACCCGGCGAATGCGACTTTATCCACCGGAAAAACGCTCAAGGATGACTATCTGTCATTGCCCCGGGGCGGGTGGGTGAGGGAAAATGCTCGCCTTTTTCAGTTTCGTTTTATTCATTCTCGATTCAATACCCGCAGGAGAACAGCGATGCCCAGCCGTCGTGAGCGTGCCAATGCCATTCGTGCCCTCAGCATGGATGCCGTGCAGAAAGCCAACAGCGGCCATCCCGGTGCCCCCATGGGTATGGCGGATATCGCCGAGGTGCTTTGGCGCGACTACCTCAAGCACAGCCCGAGCAACCCCTCGTTCGCCGACCGTGACCGCTTCGTGCTGTCCAACGGCCACGGTTCGATGTTGATCTACTCGCTGCTGCACCTGACCGGCTATGACCTGTCGATCGATGACCTGAAGAACTTCCGTCAGTTGCACAGCCGCACCCCGGGCCACCCGGAATACGGCTACACCCCAGGCGTGGAAACCACTACCGGCCCGCTGGGCCAGGGCCTCGCCAACGCGGTGGGCTTTGCCCTCGCCGAGAAAGTCCTGGCGGCGCAGTTCAACCGCCCAGGTCATAACGTCGTCGACCACCACACCTACGTGTTCCTGGGCGATGGCTGCATGATGGAAGGCATTTCCCATGAAGTCGCCTCCCTGGCCGGCACCCTGGGCCTGGACAAGCTGATCGCGTTCTACGACGACAACGGCATCTCCATCGATGGCGAAGTCGAAGGTTGGTTCACCGATGACACCCCCAAGCGCTTCGAAGCCTACAACTGGCTGGTGATCCGCAACGTCGACGGTCACGACCCGGAAGAGATCAAGACCGCCATCGAGACCGCTCGCAAAAGCGCCCAGCCGACCCTGATCTGCTGCAAGACCACCATCGGTTTCGGCTCGCCGAACAAGCAAGGCAAGGAAGACTGCCACGGCGCGCCACTGGGGGCCGAGGAAATCGCCCTGACCCGTGCCGCGCTGAAGTGGAACCATGGCCCGTTCGAAATCCCGGCCGACATCTACGCCGAATGGGATGCCAAGGAAAAGGGCCGTGCGCTCGAAGCCGATTGGGACCAGCGCTTCGCTGCCTATTCCGCCGAGTTCCCCGAGCTGGCAAACGAGCTGGTGCGTCGCCTCAGCGGCGAGCTGCCGGCCGACTTCGCCGAAAAAGCCTCGGCGTACATCGCTGAAGTCGCCGCCAAGGGCGAAACCATCGCCAGCCGCAAGGCCAGCCAGAACACCCTGAACGCCTTCGGCCCATTGCTGCCGGAACTGCTGGGCGGTTCGGCCGACCTGGCCGGTTCCAACCTGACCCTGTGGAAAGGCTGCAAGGGCGTCAGCGCCGAAGATGCCAGCGGCAACTACATGTACTACGGCGTTCGCGAGTTCGGCATGAGCGCGATCATGAACGGCGTCGCGCTGCACGGCGGCCTGGTACCTTACGGCGCCACCTTCCTGATGTTCATGGAATACGCCCGCAACGCCGTGCGCATGTCGGCGCTGATGAAAAAACGCATCCTGTATGTGTTCACCCACGACTCCATCGGCCTGGGCGAAGATGGCCCGACGCACCAGCCGATCGAGCAACTGGCGAGCCTGCGTTGCACGCCGAACCTGGACACCTGGCGTCCGTGCGATGCGGTGGAGTCGGCGGTGGCCTGGAAATACGCCCTCGAGCGTAACGACGGCCCATCGGCGCTGATCTTCTCCCGCCAGAACCTGCAGCACCAGAACCGCGATGCCGACCAGATCGGCGATATCACGCGCGGCGGCTACGTGCTCAAGGACTGCATCGGCGAGCCAGAACTGATCCTGATCGCCACCGGCTCCGAAGTCGGCCTGGCCGTCCAGGCCTACGACAAGCTGACCGAGCAGGGCCGCAACGTACGCGTCGTGTCCATGCCGTGCACCAGCGTGTTCGATGCCCAGGATGCTGGCTACAAGCAGGCGGTATTGCCGCTGCAAGTCAGCGCGCGGATCGCCATCGAGGCTGCCCATGCCGATTACTGGTACAAGTACGTGGGCCTGGAAGGCCGCGTGATCGGCATGACCACCTACGGCGAATCGGCGCCTGCGCCGGCGCTGTTCGAGGAGTTCGGCTTCACCCTGGAAAACATCCTGGGTCAGGCTGAAGAGCTGCTGGAAGACTGATCCGAACGTTGCATCGTCCGGGCTGACGCCATCGCGAGCAAGCTCGCTCCCACAAGGTTCTCCACCGATCCTGTGGGAGCGAGCTTGCTCGCGATAGCGCAGGCTCAGGCAATACTGAACTGCAGGATTCACCACGGTAATCGAGAGCCCCATGCCCCAACCGCGTCCCTACAAAGTTGCACTCAACGGCTACGGCCGGATAGGTCGTTGCGTCTTGCGTGCATTGTTCGAGCGAGGAGCCAAGGCCGGGTTCGAGATTGTGGCCATCAACGATCTGGCCGACATGGCCAGCATCGAATACCTGACACGCTTTGACTCCACCCACGGCCGGTTTCCCGGCGAAGTGCGGGTCGAGGGCGATTGTCTGCATATCAATGGCGACTGCGTGAAAGTGCTGCGCAGTGCCACCCCCGAAGGCATCGATTGGGCGTCCCTGGGTGTCGATCTGGTGCTCGAGTGTTCCGGTGCCTACCACACCCGCGAAGATGGCCAGCGTTTTCTTGCGGCTGGCGCGCCGCGGGTGCTGTTCTCCCAGCCGATGGCCAGCGAAGCGGATGTCGACGCCACCATCGTCTACGGTGTGAACCAGGATTGCCTGACCGGCGAAGAGTTGCTGGTGTCCAACGCGTCCTGCACCACCAACTGCGGCGTGCCGCTGTTGCGCCTGCTGGACCAGGCCATTGGTCTGGAATACGTGTCGATCACTACGATCCACTCGGCAATGAACGACCAGCCGGTGATCGACGCCTACCATCATGAGGACTTGCGCCGCACCCGTTCGGCGTTTCAATCGGTGATTCCGGTGTCCACTGGTCTGGCGCGCGGCATCGAACGCCTGCTACCGGAACTTGCCGGGCGAATTCAGGCCAAAGCCGTGCGGGTGCCGACGGTCAACGTGTCCTGCCTCGACATCACGATGCAGACCGTGAGCGATACCGACGCCACCGAGGTCAACCGGATCCTGCGCGAAGCCGCCACCAGCGGCCCGCTCAAAGGCCTCCTGGCTTACACCGAGTTGCCTCACGCCAGTTGTGATTTTAACCATGACCCCCATTCGGCCATTGTCGATGCCAGCCAGACCCGTGTTTCCGGGCCGCGGCTTGTGAACATCCTGGCCTGGTTCGACAACGAATGGGGGTTTGCCAACCGAATGCTGGACGTTGCCGAGCATTACCTGCAAACCGCTTCGAAAAAACCTGCTCTCTAAACAGTTACCCAGGAATTGCGACCCATGACCGTGTTGAAGATGTCCGACCTCGATCTGCAAGGTAAGCGCGTACTGATCCGCGAAGACCTCAACGTCCCCGTCAAGGACGGTGTTGTCACCAGCGACGCGCGTATCCTGGCTTCGCTGCCGACCATCAAGCTGGCCTTGGAAAAAGGCGCGGCCGTGATGGTCTGCTCCCACCTGGGCCGTCCGACCGAAGGCGAGTTCTCTGCGGAAAACAGCCTCAAGCCGGTAGCCGATTACTTGAGCCGTGCCCTGGGCCGCGACGTGCCGTTGGTCGCTGACTACCTGGGCGGCGTGGATGTGAAGGCCGGTGATGTCGTGCTGTTCGAAAACGTGCGCTTCAACAAGGGCGAGAAAAAGAACGCCGATGAATTGGCCCAGCAATACGCCGCCCTGTGCGACGTATTCGTGATGGACGCCTTCGGCACCGCTCACCGCGCCGAGGGTTCGACCCACGGCGTGGCGAAATTCGCCAAAATCGCCGCCGCCGGCCCGTTGCTGGCGGCCGAGCTGGACGCACTGGGCAAGGCCCTGGGCTCGCCGGCCCAGCCGATGGCCGCCATTGTTGCCGGCTCCAAAGTCTCCACCAAGCTGGACGTGCTCAACAGCCTGAGCCAGGTGTGCAACCAGTTGATCGTCGGTGGCGGCATCGCCAACACGTTCCTCGCCGCCGCCGGTCACCCGGTCGGCAAATCCCTGTACGAGCCGGACCTGCTGGACACCGCCCGGGAAATCGCCGCCAAGGTCAGCGTACCGTTGCCGGTGGACGTGGTCGTGGCCAAGGAATTCGCCGAAAGCGCGACGGCCACCGTCAAGCTGGTGGCCGACGTGGCCGACGACGACATGATCCTCGACATCGGCCCGCAAACCGCAGCCAACTTCGCCCAATTGCTGAAATCCTCCCAGACGATCCTGTGGAACGGCCCGGTCGGTGTGTTCGAGTTCGACCAGTTCGGCAACGGCACCAAGGTGCTGGCCCAGGCCATCGCCGAAAGCTCCGCGTTCTCTATCGCTGGCGGCGGCGACACCCTGGCGGCCATCGACAAATATGGCGTGGCCGACCAGATCTCCTACATTTCCACCGGTGGTGGCGCGTTCCTCGAATTCGTCGAAGGCAAGGTGCTGCCGGCTGTGGAAGTCCTGGAAAGCCGGGCCAAGGCCTGAGGCTGCGTTGACCAGGCAAAGGAGTGTTCTGATGGTCAAGACGTTCACGTTGTTGCTGGCGGCAACGATGCTGGTGGCTTGCTCGAGCAGCCCGCAGGCTCCGGCCTCGCAAACTGGCACGCCGACGCCCGAAGAAGGCTGTTACCAGGCCGACTGGCAGGCTGAGACGAATCCGGTGCTGAACAAGCGTTCCGGACCGGACGGCCTGGACAAATACGAGACGCAAACCCCGGCCAAGGAACATGGTTGTCCTTGACGGGTCTGACTCTTAACTCATGGCGGGCGGCGTGTGCTGTCCGTCGAGGAACATGGATGAAAGGCTTGATCGCCGTTATGGCGTTGGCATTGCTGGCCGGTTGTTCGCAACTGGGTTTTTTGCAGTCGTCCGAGCCCGTGGCAGAGGGCTGGACGAGCTGGACCTGTGACAGCGAGGCCAAAGTGCTCTGGCGCTACACCGATGCCGCCCGCGAGGAAGTCGATGTACGCCTGGGCGGCGCCGATAAGGTTTATCGCCTCAAGCTTGAGCCGGGTGCTGAAGGTTCGCTGTACAGCGACGACATGCTGGCTTTTCACGTCAAGGGTGAAGAAGGCCTGGTGTATTGGGTCGCCACCAATGACTTGATTGGGCGTGGCTGCAAGGCGCAGTAATACGATTGAACGGATCCACAGAGATCCAGATGTGGGAGCGGATCCAGTGTGGGAGCGAGCTTGCTCGCGATAGCGGTGTATCAGGCAACAGTGATGTTGAATGTACCGCCCTCATCGCGAGCAAGCTCGCTCCCACAGGGAGCGCGTCAGTATTTGGGTTTAGCGATACCGAACACGCAGGCCGGGGCCAACCCCCGATCCGCAATGACTTGAATAGCCGCCGCCGCTCCGGCAGGCTGGCACGATTAACGACCCTCGACCGGGAGAGACACACAATGGCACTTATCAGCATGCGTCAGATGCTGGACCACGCAGCCGAGTTCGGCTACGGCGTTCCAGCCTTTAACGTCAACAACCTTGAGCAGATGCGCGCCATCATGGAAGCCGCTGACAAGACTGACTCTCCGGTGATCGTCCAGGCTTCGGCCGGTGCCCGCAAATACGCCGGCGCGCCGTTCCTGCGTCACCTGATCCTGGCGGCGATCGAAGAATTCCCGCACATCCCGGTGTGCATGCACCAAGACCACGGCACCAGCCCGGACGTCTGCCAGCGCTCCATCCAACTGGGCTTCAGCTCGGTGATGATGGACGGTTCCCTGGGCGAAGACGGCAAGACCCCGACCGACTACGAATACAACGTCCGCGTTACCCAGCAGACCGTGGCCATGGCCCACGCCTGCGGCGTTTCCGTGGAAGGCGAACTGGGTTGCCTGGGTTCGCTGGAAACCGGCATGGCCGGTGAAGAAGACGGCATCGGCGCCGAAGGCATGCTGGACCACAGCCAGATGCTGACCGACCCGGAAGAAGCGGCGGACTTCGTCAAGAAAACCCAGGTCGATGCCCTGGCCATCGCCATCGGCACCAGCCACGGCGCCTACAAGTTCACCAAGCCACCTACCGGCGACGTGCTGGCCATCGACCGCATCAAGGAAATCCACAAGCGCATCCCCAACACCCACCTGGTGATGCACGGTTCGTCCTCGGTGCCGCAGGAATGGCTGGCGATCATCAACCAGTACGGTGGCGACATCAAGGAAACCTACGGCGTGCCGGTTGAGGAAATCGTCGAAGGCATCAAGTACGGCGTGCGCAAGGTCAACATCGACACCGACCTGCGCCTGGCGTCCACTGGTGCCATGCGTCGTTTGATGGCGACCAATCCGAGTGAGTTTGATCCGCGTAAGTTCTTCGGCGCTACTGTGACGGCCATGCGTGATGTGTGCATTGCGCGGTATGAGGCGTTTGGGACGGCGGGTAATGCTTCCAAAATTAAGCCGATCTCGTTGGAAGCGATGTATCAGCGGTATTTGAAGGGTGAGTTGAACGCTAAGGTCAACTGAGGCTTCCTTCAGTGGTGTGAGAAAACCCGCAGTGATGCGGGTTTTTTTATGGGTGGGGTTTGTGTGTATATCCGTTTCTTGGGTAACGGCGGCTTATGGTTCCGCTCTTACAGCGGGTCACTTTTGGCAAACGCCCGGAATGCCGGCCCAGCCAAAAGTAACCAAAAGGTCTTTGCCCCACCACTCGGCACCTCGCCTAGGCTCGGTGTGCCCTCACTCCGGCATTGCTCCGTGGGCCGCCGCGAAGGGCCATCCATGGCCCAGCGCGGCTACCTCGGCATCCATGCCGAGGTGCCCACTGCGCAATACCT